>JAIRPA010000130.1 GCA_031257235.1 Burkholderiales bacterium
AAACCGATATTTTTGGCAAATTTCCCGCCTGTGGTGATCGGAAGAACAACAGGCAACTTGGTGACTTTATTAAAAGCGTCCGGGGTGATCACCAAAACAGGACGAACCCCGCTTTGCTCATGCCCGGCAATCGGGTCAAGCGACACCCAATAAACATCTCCACGACGCATTACCATTCCTTTCCTACGGCGGGCGCGTTAATCCATTCGCGCTCTTCCCGGGTTTTAGGCGAGGAATAATCTGACACGGCAAGCAATTCGTCTAGCGTATAAGAGGGGCGCGCAGGTTTCATCACGATTTCATCATGATGAAGGTCAAGCGAAACCTTATCGCCTACCGATAAATGAAGACGAGACAAAACAAGCGGCGGAACAGCCAACATGACCGACCCGCCAACCCGGCGTAATTGCGCGACAAACATGATGAACCCTCCGTGTGAAAGTTATATCAGAATATAACATCACGACGCAAAAGTCAATAAGTTTTGCAAGGGTTTCATCACTTAGTCCACAAGACAAACTTTCAAAGTTTTTTGGAGGGGGCAGAGTCATGCTTTGCGCCTTGAATGGACAGGGCGCCATTAAAAAATGACTGCAACAGAAGACCGCATCAATCATCGTTTAAGTGTACAAGAGAACCCTTTTTGCGTTGCAATTCATCGGACTTTATTGATATTTACCGATGATAGGGAACAAACCACTTATGATGAACTCACTTTTGTTTGTACTTTGTCACGACCTAATTTTTTAAAACCAAAAAATCACTCAAAATTTTTGAGTATTTAGCCTTTGGCAAAGATTCATCATGAAATTGTTGAGCTTCATTTGTTACACAAAACGCCTACCCAAACGCCTACCCAAGAATTTTTGGTTGGAAAAAGTTGGGGGAAGTACGCCTTAGTGCATTGATTTTAAAGGGATTTTGGTGGTAGGCCATGCAGGGATCGAACCTGCGACCAACGGATTAAGAGTCCGCTGCTCTACCAGCTGAGCTAATGACCCACAGTGTGATGTTCGCGCCGGTTTTGGCGGGTAAGACCAAAAAATGCGCGAAACGCGGCGGTATTCTAGCATTTTTTGGGAAACGGGTTTTGCGATTTGAAAGCGAGGTGCCGATTTGTGTTAATCCGAGCCGCGGCGGTCAACGTCGCGGCTTATGATTTTGAAACGACGGAGGTTATTGACGAAACGGGTTGATGATTCTTAATGATTGATCAAAAATCATCCCTTCTTGCATGTCTTCCGAATAGAGTGTGTGGCAACCCGCCAAGAGAGCCGAGGCAACAATCATGCTGTCGTAAACGCTGATGTTGTATTGTTTCGCAATCCTTCTTCCGAGATGGTGGGATTCGGGGGTCAGATTTTCGACACAACACAAAGACTGAATCAAGCGCATCCATGATTCAACCGCTTCCCAAGTCAGTTTTGCTTTGTAACGCGCGACATGTGTCACCTCGTTTAAAACTTGAACCGAAATGATCGCCGGCTTTTGCAATATCGCTTCGGCTTGTTCTGCCTTTTTTTCGTCTGAGGACAATAAATAGATCAAAACATTAGAGTCGATGAATGGCTTAATCACGCTCGTTGACCTCTGCCCGGTCAAAGATAAAATCATCGGGAAGTGTTCCGCGAAACTTGCGTAACTGTTTTAAGAAGGATTCTCGATCCGGTTTTTTCTTGACCCCCAGATTTTTATCGTCAAGGGCGTGTATTTCAATATCGTCGCCTTCATGGAGATTTAAAGCCTTGATGACCGTCGCGGGAATACGCACCGCCAAACTGTTGCCCCATCTTGCTAATAGCATGATTACCCTCTTTGCTTTGCTTGGATATACATTGTTGAAAGTATATCATCCTCCACCCTTGAAGGGACGGAGGTCATTGGGAGGGGGAGGAGAATCAGCCTCGTCATTCCAACACACCCAGTATTTTCCAAAACGCTTTTGGGCTTTCCCTTTCGTTGTTGCCGCGCTTGTATAACGTCGTAAAAAAGCGTAATATTTCCGACAATATTGCGTAAAAGTCGCTCTTTTAAGGGGACGCGCTCTATTGCTCGGCACTTTTTTAAAAACAGATCATGAGGAGTAGGCAATGAAAATGAAAGTAGCTCAATGTTTGATGGCGGTGTTAGGGGCGGTTTGGGTGATGGCGCAGGCTTCTGCCGCGGAAATCACGGTCTCCGCGGCGGCAAGTCTCACCGACGCCTTTAAAATCATCGCGCAAAATTACGAAAAACGTTATCCCGACGCAAAAGTCGCGCTTAATTTCGGCGCGTCAGGGGCGTTGTTGCAGCAAATGGAAAAAGGCGCGCCGGTGGATGTGTTCGCGTCGGCAGATCAAAAAACCATGGATCAAGCCGCCACGTCCAAACTGATTGACACGAATTCGCGCGTCAATTTTGTCAAAAATACCCTCGTGTTGATTGCGCCGATCGACAGCGCTTTGAAAACCGCCAAATTGGAAGAACTCAACGCCGAAATCATCAAAAGGGTGTCTTTGGGCAACCCGGACACGACCCCCGCCGGACGCTACGCGCAACGCGCGATGGAAGCCGCCAATCTTTACCCCGCCATTACCCCAAAGCTCATCACCACCCAAAATGTCCGACAATCGTTAGACTACGTGGCGCGCGGTGAAGTGGATGTGGGTTTTGTGTTTGCTACCGATGCGGCAGTCTCTAAAGATAAAGTAAAAGTATTATTCACGGTGCCGATGAATGAAGTCATTCATTATCCGATTGCCGTGACCGCCGATGCGCTAACCCAAGAAAAGAAAGCGGCAGAAGCCAAACGGTTTGTAGAATATATTCTTTCTGACGAAGGAAGCGCCACATTGGCCACCTTTGGGTTTACCAAGCCCTAATCGGAGTTGACCCACTTTATAACGATCTATGGAAGCGTTTATTGTTATATTAGCCTTATCGCTTAAAGTTGTTTTTTGGGCGCTTTTGATTGATCTTGTCTTAGGCGTCGGCATCGGCTATTTATTGGCGCGATGCCGATTCTTCGGACGCGATCTTTTAGACACCATCTTAACCTTACCGATGGTGATGCCGCCCACCGTATTGGGCTATTACATATTGACGTTGATCGGTCGCAAAGGCGTCTTGGGCGCTTGGCTTGAATCCACCTTTGGCATCAATTTGATTTTTACGTGGCAGGGCGCCGTGATTGCCGCGGCAGTCGTGGCGTTTCCGCTGGTCTTTAAGCCGGCGC
>JAIRPA010000199.1 GCA_031257235.1 Burkholderiales bacterium
GGATATTGCTGACCTCACCGGTCTTTCATTAGACGAAATCAAACAACTTTCTCAAAAGAAGGCACATTAACCCTTGAGCGTTTTCTGCGCCCGAATCAGGAATCAGAAGTCAGGGATCAGAAACACCGTCATTTGAGCGCAAGCAAAGCGAAGTCGCAGAATCCACGCCGCTTTTCCCACAAAAAATCGTCGGGGTCTCCCCGCGATTTTTTGGTAATTTTCACCGCCCAAAAGTAGGGTTTTACTTTTGGGCGAACCTATCAAAGGTCAGGGCTCGTCATTTAAGCTCAAGCCTGCGCCTTATCCGTTTCTCTTAAAGTTCTTGAAATAGCGGAAGAAATCGGACGAGGGGTCGATCACCAAAACGTCGCTGTTATTTTTCAAACTGGATTTATAGGCGTCAAGACTTCGGTAAAACGTATAAAACTCCGGGTCAACGCCATAAGCGTTTGCGTAAATGGCCGCGGATTCCGCGTCTCCTTTTCCTTTGATCTCTTGGGCTTTGCGATAGGCTTCGGCAACAATCACCTGTCGTTGACGATCCGCCTCCGCGCGAATTTTTTCGGATTCCGCCGTGCCGGTGGCTCGTAATTCTTGCGCCACGCGACTACGCTCCGCTTTCATCCGCTCATAAACGGAATCGGTGACGTTTGTGGGAAAATCCACCCGACGCAAGCGCACATCCACAATCTCCACGCCTTTGGATTCCACGTTTTTGCTGGCTTTACTGCGTGTGGCCGCCATGATCTTGTCGCGCTCGCCGGAGATCACATCGTGAATCGAACGCTTGTTGATTTCTTCGGTTAAAAGCGCGGTCACGTTTTGTTCGATTTGTTGCTTGGCTCTTTCCTCATCTCCCGAAACACTGATGTAGTAATCCTTAACGTTGGAAATCCGCCACAACACGACATAATCAATCGAGAGCGGTTTCTTTTCGGAAGTCATAATACTAATGGCGTTGGCGTTGTTTAACGTCAAATTACGCTTATCGTAAAAATTGACATTTTGTATCATCGGGATTTTCCACGACAGTCCGGGCGTGGTCTGCACCGAGACAATTTCGCCGAACTGGAACTTCAACGCATACTTGCGTTCATCCACAGTGTAAATTGCTTGCGACGCAATCAAAAGCGCCACAATCAAAAGCGACAAAAGCGTACTTGAAGATTGTTTGGTCATCATGCTTTCTTTCGATTAACGGTCACGATTTCTTAATGCGTCACGCCGATCGGCCGACGCGTCGCCCGCTCCGGTATTGTCCGCGTTGCTTTTTGCCGGCGCGGTTTCGGGCGTTGTCGCAACGGCATTGGACGCAGCGGACTTGGATAACGACATCAATTGATCCAACGGCAGATAGATCAAACTGTTATTGCCGTTTTTTTGGTCAATCATAATTTTGGTGGTATTAGAAAAAATCGTTTGCATGGCGTCTATATACAAACGGCTTCTCGTGACCTCCGGGGCTTTTCGATATTCTGCGTACAGTTGTTTGAACCGGCTGGCGTCACCCTCAGCGCGACTGACCGCCTCCACCGCGTAACCGTTGGCTTCTTCGAGCAAACGCGCCGCGATCCCGCGGGCAACCGGCACCACATTGTTGGCGTAGGCTTGCCCTTCAATGCGTTTTTTCTCCCGATCCTGCCCCGCAGACACGGCATCGGCAAACGCCGCCTGAACGCGATCAGGCGGTTGAATGCTTTGTAAAGTCACCTGCTGAACGCGCGCGCCGGTGTGGTAATTGTCTAACATCTTTTGCATTAACTCTTTGGTTTGCGCCGCGATTTGTTCGCGGTTGACATAAAGCACGTCGTCCATTTTGTTTTTGCCGACGATTTCACGAATGGCCGTCTCCGCGACAAAACTGACAATCGCGTCCGGCTCGCGGTTTTTAAATACAAAATTTTCGGCGCTCATTAAATCGTATTGAACCGCAAACAAAATATCGACGATGTTTTCATCGTCGGTCAACATCGTGGCTTCACGATCCACGCGATTTTCCCGAAGAGAAACGTTCTTCCGATAACCGATTTCAATCACGCGCACCTGAGAAAAAGGCACAACCTCCACCGTTTCCACCGGAAACGGCAAGCGCCATTGAAGTCCGGGCATGGTGGTTTGGGTGTATTTACCGAACCGCATCACCACCCCGCGACTGCCGGCGTCCACCACATAAAACCCGCTTGCCAACCACAACAAAACCACGATAACGACAACCCACATCATGCCGCCGCCCGGAATTTTGGGAAGCATCGGACGACGAGGCGGCGGAGGCGGGGGTTCGCGACGATTGCCTTGTCCTTTGTCTTTAAACAAATCATTGAGTTTTTGGCTTAAGGTCTGCCAAATAACGTCTAAGTCAGGAGGTCTGCCGTTTGCGTTATTCGTGTTGTTATTGTTGGGGCGTTTGTCCTCGCCTCGATTGTTCCATTGAGGATCATTTAGCGACATAAGTGTGATCACAAATATAAAAAGAAAAAGAAAATCGCCGGTTAAAGCGGTTGTTCCAAGGGCGCGACTGCATCGGGTTCCGACTTTGGAAAGTATTCGGCGAGGGCCTCGCGCAACACATCACATCCCGCGCCGTTTTGCGCGGATAAGCGAACCGTTCGGATTCTACCATAGCCGTCCCGCTCAATCCCCGCGGCCAACCCTGTTTGATCGATCTTGTTGAACACGCGAATTCGCGGTTGACGGGTGGCGTTAATCTCGGTCAAAACGGCATCGACCGCCGTGATTTGTTCGTCTCGCGCCGGGGAGGAGGCATCAATCACGTGGAGCAACAAATCCGCCTCGACCGCTTCAGACAAAGTGGCGTGAAACGCCATCACCAATTCGTGCGGCAACTCGCGGATAAAGCCTACCGTATCCGAAACCACCATCGGTTGCGCATGGGCAATCGGCAATCGGCGCAATGTGGTATCCAGCGTTGCAAAAAGCTGATCGGCCACATAGAGTTTTTCACGCGTCAAACGATTAAAAAGCGTGGTCTTCCCGGCATTGGTATAACCGACCAACGCGACGGTTTTAATGCGTGCGCGAGCCCGCGTTCGGCTTTGCGTTTGACGCGTCTTCTTCAACTTTTCAAGCTGAGCGTTTAAATGTTTGATTCGGGCGGTAATCAACCGGCGATCGACTTCTAACTGCGTCTCGCCCGGCCCGCCGCGCAAACCGATCCCGCCTTTTTGACGCTCCAAGTGAGTCCATCCGCCGACCAATAAGGTTGCCTGATGCTTTAACCGCGCCAGCTCCACCTGAAGTTTGCCTTCGGCGCTTCTGGCGCGTTGCGCGAAAATCGTCAAGATGAGCCCTATCCTGTCCTCCACCGAACACGATAAAAGTTTTCTTAGGTTTCGTTGCTGCACGCCGGAAAGCGTGTGATCAAAAATCACGCCGTTGATTTCATGCGCGCGACACCGTTCGGCAATTTCTTCTGCTTTGCCGCGCCCCACAAAAAGTGCCGCGTCGGGTTTGACCCGACGCGGCGTGAGCGATTCAACCACTTGATAACCGGCAGATTGTGCAAGTTCCGAGATTTCGGCAAGCCTTGCCTCCATCTCACCCTCGCCAAAATCGACGCGAACCAATAAAACCCGACTTGGCGTCTCGTTTTCGACCGACACCTAAAACCTCACTTTTCCATAACGCGACAAAACGCGTATTGAAAAAAAGTATCGATAAAGAAACCCTTCATTCAATAAGATGCCGCCGGAAAAAACTCTTTCCAAGAATTAAAGCTCACCTACCTGAGGGGGATAGTTGTGCCCGTTTCCTTCTTGCTGGAGATTCACCGCGCGCGTCGGCACGACCGTAGAAATTGCGTGCTTATACACCATTTGCGTGACAGTGTTTTTAAGCAATACTACGTATTGGTCGAATGATTCAATTTGACCCAAGAGCTTGATTCCGTTGACCAAATAAATGGATACCTGAACGCGCTCTTTTCTTAGTGTATTAAGAAAAGGATCTTGTAACATTTGTCCTTTATTACTCATAAAAAGACTCCGCTGTAAGTAGAAATGAGAAATACGAGACGTGTTTAATCACGCCTTTTTCCAGTATCGGACATCGCTTTTTGTATTTATTCTCCTCTTTTTGATGCTCGATATTACCAACAACAAAGCCAAGAGCGACAGGCAGAGGGGAGCAGAAACACCGACATTTACTCGGGGAAGCCCTGTTACCACCATCCCCAAAAAAGGATAAACCGGTAACAGTCGAAAAGCGGTTCGATCTCGTCGCAATGATAACACTATATTTGAATTGTGATCATAATTTTTTATTTGGGATAATGAAAAAAGCATCGTCCGGTTGCGGATGAAACAATTCGCCCAACGAACGGCTTCCTATCCAACAGATTCATGTGTCACACGCTACATTTTAGCATGTTGGTATAGATGTTGCTTTCGTGGATGCCCATGATGAGACCCGAACTGCCGACGTTGAGTCTCCATGGTCTTTGCCGTGCAAAGTCCGCGGAGCGCAAAACCCACCCACATCATCTTTGGCCGTTTTGTGAAGGTCTCGCTATCACCATTGATAACAATAATAAACGGGTCACAAGCGGCGCAAGTCCAACGCAAACACGGTGTTTGCCCTTGCCCGCGTTTTTTTTAAAAAAAGGGGAATCACCATGCTTCAACGCAAAAAACTTTACTTGTATTTATCTGCTCTCTTTGCCGTTGGCACCACGCACGCCGCTTACGCGGCGTGTCCGCCTTCGGGAGGCGGCGCCGTCTCGCTGACACAACAATTATCCTGCAACGTTGCGACAACTTATACCGATGATATTAGTATCGTCACCACCCCGTCCGGCAACGGTTATATTGCCGTCAGTCAAAATGCCGATTTAACCCTCAATAACCTGACTATTACAACCTCCGGCAACGGGGCGGACGCCATTCGTACTTCCGGGGGCGCCACCAAAACGATTTCCGTCAACGGAAAATTAACGATTTTGGTGAACGGCGCGTCCGCCGACGGCATCAACGCTTCTTTGACCGGTGGTGGTGTCGGAACCATCATCGTCGGCAACAACGCGGAAATCAAAATTACCAAACCCGGAACACCGTCGCCCAACCTACTTCAATTAGCCCGAGGCAATCAAGACGAACTCCCCGGCGGCGCGGCGGTGCGCGCCAACTTATCAAGCGCGGCCGGCACCGTAAGCACCATCATCATCGGGGATAACGCGATCATCGAAAACGGCGCCTACGGGAAATTATTAGCCACGCTTCCGAAAACCAATATGGGCGCGACCTATGGGGTCGGGGTTTATTCGGGGGAACGTGATTTAGAAACGGAAAACAGCAATCCTTTGGGCGGGGCTTTGGTCAAGATCGGACAAAACAGCAAAATCACCACCACCGGAGATTTCGGTTTTGCGGTACACGCCAATAAAACCGGACAAATCGAATTGGGCAGCACCACGATTGCCACGAGCGGCGCGTCCGCGCACGGGATTGTGGCGCAAGACGGCACGGTTTCAAAATGCCCGCCCACCAACAATGCTTTGTGTTTGGCACTCGGCACGGTGCCTCAAGGCACGGTACCGAGCGCCTATTTGGGCGGCGAAGTCTATTTAACCGGAGACACCTCCATTGCCGTCAGCGGTACGGGCGCGTATGCCTTGATTGCCGACGGAGACAAATCCCTCATTGCCTCAAAAACACTTTCGGGACAAAGTACCTCCGGGGTGTACCGCATCACGGGCAACCTCTTAGCGCAAAACAAAGGGGTGATTGACTTAACCATGAACGACGGCTCCACGTTGACCGGCACCACCGACAGCGCGGGACGCGCTTTTGACGCCGTCACGATGAGAGCTTTAGGTATTTATTCGTCGGCATTTTTTACCGCCGCCCAAGATACGCTTGCCGGCGCCATCCATTTGGCGATCAACGGCGCAACCAGCACATGGCAATTAACCGGCAATTCCAACTTAGACACTTTGAATTTAAGCGGCAACGCAAAAGTGATCTTAGATGATAGCCAAACCGACGTGGACGCCGTCAACTCTCGAACACTGACGGTTAAGACTTTGGGGGGCTCCGGCGGCGTGTTTGTGTCGCGCGTGAATACCGTGACGCAAGACGCGGATTTATTGGTCATCACCCAAGCCTCGTCGGGCAATCACACGATGCAATTTAACGACAGCGCGACAGGCAGCGCCACCGGCGCGGCGGCGGGACACACCCAAAACGAAAAAATTAAGGTGGTTGACTTTCAAGGAGCGGGAAGCAATGCCGCCACCTTTGCCTCCAACGGCATCGACTACGGCGCCTATGTTTTTGAACTCGCTCAAGAAAACGGAAATTGGTATTTAAAACCGAAAACCACGACCTCGCCGAATAATCCGGGCGGCGGCGGTGCCACGCCTTTGCCGTCACCGGATCCGGGCCCCTCGCCCACCCCGGTTCCGCCGCCGACACCGGCGCCCTCACCCACGCCCGAAAATCCCGCACTGACCCAACCGGCGGATCATTCGGTCAACGTGCTCAACATCAATTATTTGATGGGTTATGTGGAAACACAAACTTTGTTGACCCGCTTGGGGGAATTGCGCCAAACCGAAAACGAAAGGGGAGATATTTGGGGGCGTGTCTATGGCGGACATTTGAATCACTTTGATGATTATCTGGCCGACTTTAAAGCCCGCTACGCCGGCGTTCAAGTCGGTGCGGATCGTCGCTTGACCGGCGAAGACGGTCACACCTTTGTGGGTGCCGCGGCAAGTTACGCAACCTTAAACGCCGACTATCAAAAAGGCGACGCCAAAGCGCGCGACATTGCCTTAGCCCTTTACGCGACTTACTACGCCCAATCCGATTGGTACGTGGATGGCGTGGCGCAATATTTAATGATGCGCAACACCTTTGAGACCACGACACAAAACGGCTACGCGGTTCACGGCAAGGGTAACACGCGCGGCATTCGCGTCGGGATAGAAACCGGAAAACGTTTTTACTTAAGCGATCAACGTGATTTTTATTTGGAGCCGCAGGCTCAAGTCACCTATGCGCGGCAGGGCGGCACGACGATCAAGTCAAGCAACGGTTTGACCACACGGCTTGACCGTTATCACTCGACGTTAGGTCGCGTCAGTTTGATTGCGGGTTATGCGATCACCGGAGAAACGCCGGTCAATCTTTACGTTAAAACCGGATACCTCCGTGAGTTTTCAGGGAAAACCGGCTACGCCTTCAACGGTGTCGATCACACAAGCTACGAGTTTAAAGGCGGCACGTGGGATAACGGCATCGGCATCAACGCGCTGATCGCCAAAAACCATTCGATTTATCTTGACGCAGGTTACGGCAAAGGCAAAAAGTTTAATCAAATCGGCGCCAACGGCGGATATCGGTATAGTTTTTAGGGAAATTGTCCAACCGCCCAAAAGTAGTGGTTTACTTTTGGGCGAATCCCTAATTCCTGATCCCTGATCCCTGATTTCCGATCCTATCTTCCGCCGCCCGAATGGCTTTTTTGACCTGTTCGGGCGCGGTGCCGCCGATATGATTGCGCGCGGCAATCGAGCCTTCCAGCGTTAAAACTTCATAAACGTCGTTTTCAATCAACGGCGAAAATGTTTTTAACGTGGCGATGGGCAACGATTCCAGCGTGACGCCTTTGTGGTCGGCTTCTTTGACCGCGCGGGCGACGGCTTCGTGCGCGTCGCGGAAGGGCAACCCTTTTCTGACCAGATAATCGGCAAGATCGGTGGCGGTGGCAAAACCTTCGTGCGCCGCGCGGCGCATGTTTTCGTGAATCGCCACGATGCCGTTTTCGACAAGGTCGGTCATGATCGACAAGGTAGCCGAAAGGGTATCGACCGTATCAAAAAGCGGCTCTTTGTCTTCCTGATTGTCTTTGTTGTACGCCAAAGGCTGGCTTTTCATCAGCATCAAAAGCGCCATCAAATGTCCGGTGACCCGTCCTGTTTTACCGCGCACCAACTCCGGCACGTCCGGGTTTTTCTTCTGCGGCATGATCGAACTGCCGGTGCAAAAGCGGTCAGCCAGCTCAATAAAATGAAAGCGCGAGGACGACCACAAAACCAATTCTTCCGAAAAGCGCGATAAGTGCGTCATCACCAAAGCCGCGCACGAAGCAAACTCGATCGCAAAATCGCGGTCGGACACGGCGTCCAAAGAATTGCCGCACACTTCATCAAAGCCTAACAGCTCTGCCGTCATCGCGCGGTCAATCGGGTAACTCGTTCCGGCAAGCGCCGCCGCGCCCAAAGGCAGGCGATTGATTCTTTTTCGCGCGTCGGTCAAACGTTCGGCGTCGCGCGCGAACATCGCCTCATACGCCAATAGATGATGCGCAAAGGTAATCGGTTGCGCCACCTGCAAGTGCGTGAACCCCGGCATGACGGTATCCACATGTCTTTGGGCAAGCGACAAAAACGCGCGACGCAACCCCGCCAAGCCTGAAATCAGCCGATCGGTCTCGCCGCGCAGCCAAAGCCGGATGTCCGTGGCCACCTGATCGTTTCGGGATCGTCCGGTGTGTAGCCTTTTCCCGGCGTCGCCGACCAAATCCGTTAAGCGTTTTTCGATATTCAGATGCACGTCTTCTTTGTCGATTGCCCACGAAAAATCCCCGCGCGTGATTTCTTCCTGAATCTGCGCCAATCCGCGTTTTATCTCAGAAAAATCCGTCGCGGAAATGATTTTTTGACGGGCAAGCATGGTGGCGTGCGCCAACGAGCCCTCGATGTCGGCAGAATAAAGGCGTTTGTCGAACGTCACCGACGCGGTATAACGCAAGACCTCTTCGGTGACGGGCTCGGAGAAACGTCCCGACCAACCGGCACTCGCGGTTTGTTGTTTAGAATCAGACATAATGGTTTTTTGTGTGGAAAATGGCGAGGGTTGCCGCGCAAAATTTCGGGTTTTGGCTTGCGCGCGGCTTGTGTCTGGTTGAAAATGACGCTTTGCGGTAACACGCAACCAACCCAAACCCTGCGTTCAAAAACGGATGATTATAAGGCAAAAACACGCTTCACTTGTTTTATCGGGCTGGCGCAACTTAGGAACCGTGTTGCGGGTTGTCCTTTTTGTCAATTTAGGCATGCTTTTGGCGGCGCTTGTGACGGCGGAATCGACGCGCGCATGGCTTTACTCCATTCCCGATTTAGCCCTTTTTGTCGAACCTTATCTTTTTTTGGAAGTCTTGACGTTATGGGCGGCGGGGCCTACCCTCTCTAAACTGACGCTCCCCTGGACGCTCGCCGCGATTACCGCCGTCACGCTGGTGTGCGGCGTGATTGTAGGCTGGCTCACCGGCGTCTTTTTTGACGGCGGCACCGCAAAACTTCTTCTTTGGGGCTTAATCGCGCAAGCTCTCGTTTTGTATTATTTTTCCATGCGCGACAGAATCTTGTCGCCGGCTTTAACCGAAGCCAAATTACAGGCATTACAGGCGCGGATTCGCCCGCATTTTTTGTTCAACAGCATCAACGCCGTGATGTCGATCATTCGATACGATCCCAAGCAAGCCGAGTCCGCCCTTCAAGATTTGGCTGATCTGTTCCGCACCTTGATGCGCGACAATCTGGATTTGGTGCCGCTTGCCTCGGAGATTAAACTCTGTCGCCAATACTTGGGCATCGAAAAACTGCGTTTGGGCGATCGCTTGAACGTCGAATGGGCGCAAAAAGCCATGCCCGAAGACGCACTGATTCCGCCTTTGATTATTCAGCCCTTGATTGAAAATGCCGTTCATCACGGGATCGAATCTTCTCCCAAGGGCGGCACCGTGTCGATCAATATCTATCTCATTCGCGGCGAACTGCGTGCCGTGGTGAAAAATCCTTACAATCCGCGCGCGCGCGAACACAAAAGCGGCAATAAAATCGCCCTTGATAATATTCGCGCCCGTTTAGCGTTGCATTACGATGCCGAAGCGCGGTTAGAATCCGTGATTGTCAACGAATACTATGAGGTACGCATTCGTTTGCCGTATCATCCGCAGAATACCGATTCTTATCAGCCGTTGGATACGATTAACCCGTTTGACGAAGCGCGTCGCCACAAGGAGGCATCGTAAGCCAAGTTAAGATCATGTTGTGCGAACGCTAAATACCGCGATTTTAGTCACATAAACCCCGGCAAATGAAACCTTTGCCCCGCCAATGAAAGGGATGAGCCATGAATGAAACAACCACTGCCCATGTTTTACGAGTGTTGATTGTGGATGATGAAGCGCTTGCGCGTCGTCGTCTTCGAGACTTATTGGACGACTCTCAAAAAGTCTTTCCGGTGCGTGTGGTCGGTGAGGTTGAAACCGGCGTCGAAGCCTTAAATTGGGTGCAAAACTCAGAGGTTGATTTGTTGCTCTTGGATATTCACATGCCGGACATGGACGGCTTGGAATTGGCAAGCCACTTATTAAAAATGAAGTCGCCGCCGCGCGTCATCTTCGTGACTGCCTACAACGAACACGCTCTGCGCGCGTTTGAATTAAACGCCGTGGATTATTTAATGAAACCGGTGCGCATTGATCGCCTGATTGCCGCGTTGCGCAAAGTGCCGTCGTTGGCGCCTATCAGTGAAACGCAACTGAATCGTTTGGCGGCAGGCGCGCGTCGTTACCTGCCGGTGATCGAGCGTTCCAAAATAGAATTGGTGCCGATCGAGGACATTTACTATTTCAAGGCAGAATTAAAATACGTCACGGCAAAGGCTTTAAAACGCGAATACATTTTGGAAGACCCGTTGACCAAGCTCGAAGAAGAATACAAAAACGAGTTTTTGCGAATTCATCGCAGTTATTTGGTGGCGCGTCACGCGGTTCAAAGTTTTGTCCGCGGCGAATCGGAAGAAGGCGAATCGGTCGGCTGGCAGGTGGTGTTAAAAGACCTGCCGGAGAAACTGCCCGTTTCCCGTCGCCAGCGGGGCGTCTTAGACGAATTCATCAAAAACGCGTGATTCGTCTTCCCATGGCGGCTTGAGTGTCCCCTGTGTGTTTTTAGGAACACAAACCGGCAAAAAACCAAGCCGCCGGCTTTTTACCCGACAAACCCCTCCAATAACGCGCAAAATAAGGGCTTTATCAGTGGTCAAGCCCTTTTTGAGGGGGCGTCTCTTTTTGTATTGGGTGCAATATGTCTATCGGAATTAAATGGAAAGAGCGGCTGGACGCTTACGAGCATTTTTTAGGATTGCGGCGCCCCTTTCACGGCATCTTAATGGTCTGCCCGACGCTTTCGGCGCTGTGGCTGATTGCCGAAGGTCGCCCGCCGCTCTCGTTGATCGTGATCTTGACGATGGCCACCCTCTTGGCGGCCGCCGGAGGAGCGGCGATGTGCGTGTGGGCAAGACGCATCAAAGACGCGCAACAACATTATCCTTCTGCCGATCACAGCATTATTTTTCCTTGGGAAACGTTTTTTTTGGGCATGATCGCTTTTGCGATGGGCGGCGTCTTTCTCTATTTAACCTCTTTTACCGCTTTATTGGCTTACGGGCTTTGTCTTATTCTTTTCGGGGTTTTCCTTCGCGTGTGTTTTATTGTTTCTCCGCACATGCTTTTGATGAGTTTTCCTTATGGAGTTTTGCTTTCTTTGGGCGTCCCGCTGACGTATTGCGCCGTCGCGCTCGACAAGATCGGCTGGCTCACGTGGGCGTTGATGGCGGCACATGTGTTCATGGTGATCGCCTGCGAAATATCGAATGTTTTGACCGAACCCAAAGCCTTATCGGACATTAAAAGACAAAGGTATTGTGAAGCCATTCAAGAAAATCCGCGAAGCGTCGCGTTGATCGGCGCGGGTTACGACGTGTATTTTTTGGGAATGGCGGCGATAGGATATTTTCAACACTTCGGCGTGGTTTATTGGGTCGCGTTTGCCGTGGGCGCGGTTTTTGCGATTCTTGCTTATCGAAGTGCCTCTCATAAAAATCAACACAATCCGCTTATAATGCCTTACCACTATTGGATTTCGTTATCGCTTTTAATAGGAATGATTGCCGACTATGCCGTCACCGCGCACGCTTTTCTCGATATTTACCGCTAATAAAGACTTTTGCAAACCCGCCACCTTTCACCTCACCTCCCGATGCCTGACATGACCCCTTTTCACTTGGTGTTGGCGTCTTCTTCGCCTTATCGAAAAATGTTGTTGGAACGCTTCAACATGCCGTTTTTTGTCGTGTCTCCGCTTGTGGACGAAACCCCTTTGGAGGGCGAACGCCCGGACGCGTTGGTCGTGCGGCTGGCAGAAGCCAAAGCGCGCGCCGGCGCCGCGCTTTTTTTAGCCTCAAACGACGCCCAACCCCGCGCACAAAAAACCTTGGTGATCGGCTCGGATCAAGTCGCCGATTACTCCGGCGTTCCCATCGGCAAACCCCACGATTTTGACCGCGCTTGGGCGCAGTTAAAACAATTGTCCGGACAAACCGTGGTGTTCAGAACAGGGCTTTCGCTTTTTGATGTGGCGCATCAGCGTTGTGAAACCCTCCGCGTGGACGTCACCACGGTTTACCGTCAGCTTTCAGACGAGGAAATCGTGGCGTACCTCAAAGCGGCAGAGCCTTATCAATGCGCGGGGGCGATTCGCTCCGAAGATTTGGGCATTGCCTTATTGGATAAAATCGAAAGCGACGACCCGACCGCGTTGATCGGCTTGCCTTTGATTGCCTTGGCGCGATTGATGCGCGCGGCGGGGGTTAATCCCGTATTGGGTTCGCCCAAAAGTAAACCCCTACTTTTGGGCGGTTAGAAAAACCAAAAAATCACAGGGGAACCCTGATGATTTTTTGCAGGGAACGGCGATAAAACCGGATTGCGGGTCGAGACCGCTTGTGACGCCGCTTCGCGGCGTGTGGATTCTGCGACAATATCACCTTTGACCCACCATGAGCTCTTTATATTTAGTTCCCAATTTATTAGGCGTGATGTCGCCTCATCGGGTGTTGCCGGAGCACACGCTCAAGGTGGCGCGGGAGTTGTCCTATTGGATTGTTGAAAACGCCAAGCCCGCGCGCGCTTTTTTGGGCTCGTTGAATCTCTCGCGCCCGATTGCCTCTTTGACGATTGCCGAGCTTCCCGAAAAGCCAAACGCCGCCTCTTTGGACGCCCTTCTTCATCCGTGCCTTCACGGGGAAAACGTCGGTTTATTGTCGGACGCCGGCTGCCCTGCCGTGGCCGACCCGGGCGCGGTGCTGGTGGCGCGCGCGCATCAACTCAATATTCGTGTTTGTCCGCTGGTGGGTCCTTCTTCCTTGTTGCTTGCGTTGATGGCATCGGGCATGAACGGGCAAACCTTCAGCTTTCACGGTTATCTGCCGATTGCGGCAAACGATCGCGCCGAAACCTTAAAAAGGTTGGAGCGACAATCCCGCGCGCGGCAACACGAAACCTGTTTATTCATCGAAACGCCGTACCGCAATCAAGCCCTCCTCAAAACGGCGTTGGCCACGCTCTCGCCGCAAACGGTGTTGTGCGTGGCGGCGGATTTGACCACCGAACGCGAGACCGTGATCCGTCAAACCATCCGTCAATGGCAACACTCCGAACTTCCGAATCTGGACAAACGCCCCGCGATTTTTTTATTGAGCGCGTAAAACGTTGCGCAAAAAAACGGCACTTCCAAAGAAGTGCCGTTTGAAGGATCAAACGATCCGGGGTTATTGGCAGTAAATTTGTTTACTCCAATTGACTTTGTCTCCTGCCACAGGGTCTTCATAAGTCACAAACACACCGATGGTTGCCCCATTAGTCAAAGCGAACGCAGAGTTTGATCTAAACATCACCGTGCCGGGCGTGCTCACGGAAGCCGTCGTGACGGGCGATGAAGTGAAGGAACCCTGATTGCCCACATCAAAGGCATAGTCAGGATTGCCCGACAACACACCGCCGCCTTGGATGGCTTCAAACGTATAGATTCCGGGGGCCGACGGCAAGGTCTTCGGGATTAAACCGATACCGCCGGTAGGACCAACGTTGCCGGAGCAGTCAATCGGATTGGCGGAGTCGCCCCAGGTTCCGATATAGTCAAATTCCAATTCCAAGGGTGCCGCAGGGGTTGCCGCTTTTGCGTAAATCTTAAAAATAAAGCTGTAGGTATGCGTGTCACCCTTGTTATCGACCACCTCGGCGTAAAGCCATGCCGTGGTGTCGGAGGTCACATTGTTGGCTGTGATCGGACACACCATACCTTTGAAGTTTCCGTTGTCAGACCCGCCTGGACCGCAAGAGGAAGCACCGCCGAAAGAATACGGCGCGCCTGACGGGGCGACTAGTTTGATGGTGCCGGACATGGCATCCTCACCGAAAGTCGCCTCCACAGAGCCGGTTTCGCCTGCCATCACGCAATTGCCGTCAGCTTTACATTTGTCGGATTCGGCATCGGGAACAACCTTAAGTGCCGCTTTAAGATCGTCGCGGTCTAGAACGTTGATCGTTACAACTTGATAGTTCCCCGCACCGCCGATGATCGTCGGGCGATTGGTGGTAAACGAGAGGGTTGTCGCCCCGTGTTTTCCGGCCAAATCAATTCTGTACTCCCCGCGCTGGTCAAATTTGGTGGTTGTGACAATATCATTGTTGTTCGAGAACATCCAGAAAGGAGCTTCCCCGTTTTTGATGACCACAAAACAAAGATCGGGACGATCCAAAGAACAATTGAGCGTGCTCGGCATCACCATGAACGGACCGGCTAACGAGTTATTGTTGCTCGACCCCGATCCCCCGCCGCAAGCCGACAGCGCCAAAGCAGCGACTGCAAGGGTTGCTGCCATTAAAAATTTTGAAATAAAGCGTAACATAATGTGTCTTCCTTGATGACATGTTCAACAAAACCCGAAAATCGCGCCCTTCATCAAATTATTTGCGCAAACGGGAACAGTGTTAGTAATGTGAGACCTTTGCAAAACGCCCGTTTATTCTTTGATCGGGATGGGCTTTGCAAAGGCCTCAAGGTGCGCTAATACTTGGATGGATTAAACCGCACTTCGCATTTTTGGACAAGTTTTTTCGCCCTCTTTGCGCCCGCGCTTTTTTTGACTGTTGGTTTTTATTCGGTTTCATGCGCCAAAGGTCTCGCCTTTTCACATTTGCGCAATAAATAAGAACAAAGGGATGAAAGGCGGAAACGTGTTGTCCATCCACCCTTTAAGAGGGGCTTCGCGCATCGTCCACACGTCGCTAAAGGCGCGGACGCGTATGGCGACTCCGTTATCGGGGCAACCTCTTTTATCGCCCGAAAAAAAAATTGTTAAGATAATTTTAAAAATGATAAAGCCTTAAATCATTTTTTCGGTCTCTTTGATCGCGGATATTGTGTTCATCGTTTGAGGTGACACGTTATTTAGCGTCACGAAGAAAAAGGGGTTTTTCGTACTCAAAAAAATCGGAAAAAAAGGCTGTAGCGGGAATCAAAGTCTTTCGTTAAAATGAGCCAACGTGCTGATCGATTGCCCCATAGGCAAAGGTCTTAAAAGCGCGTTTTTTTGTCTTTGTCGTTGCCCACAAAATGATGGTTCCGCCTCTTGCCTCTGATTCTGTTGCCTCGCTCACACCCGAAGCCGCCGCCGCGCTTTGGTCGAAATGTCGCAACCAATTGTCGCAAAAATTAAACGCCCAACAATTTTCGATGTGGATCGACGGGCTTGTTTGCGAGTCGGACGAAACCGGTTTAAAACTCTACGCCCCGAATACTTTCATTCAAGATTGGGTGCGTCGCAACTTCGGCGAGATGATCGGCACGTTTTTGAATGAAACCGCAGGCGCGCCGATTGGCGTTTTTTTCGGCACCCGCAAAAAAACGGACGCCAAAAAAACGGCAACGCCGCACAAAACCATCGGCGAAGTCGTCAACGGTCACCCTTTAGTGATCGATCCCGCCCATCCCCCTCGTGCAAAAGAACCCGACGCCTTGCCGCAAAACGCCGCGCCGGCCACCGCTCCGGCTTCTTTTGCCGCGCGTTCGGCAAGCGCGAAAGCGCGGCGCGCCTCTCATCAGCTAGACCCCGCTTTTACCTTTGAAAGTTTTGTGGACGGCAAAGCCAACCAGCTCGCGCGCGCGGCAGGGTTGCAGGTCGCCGAAACGCCGACCTCTTACAATCCGCTTTTTGTCTACGGCGGAGTGGGGCTGGGCAAAACCCATTTGGTTCAAGCCATCGGCAATCATTTGTTGAAACGCGAACCCACGGCAAAAGTGCGTTACCTTCACGCGGAAACCTATGTGTCGGATGTGGTGCGCGCGTACCAACATAAAATGTTTGACGCCTTTAAAAACGATTATCACTCGCTCGATTTGTTGTTGATTGACGATATCCAGTTTTTTCGCGGCAAAGATCGCACCCAAGAAGAATTTTTCTATTTATTCAACACGCTGGTCAACGACAAAAAACAGGTGGTGATCACGTGCGATACCTATCCGCGTCAAATGGAAGGCATCGACGAGCGTTTGAAATCGCGCTTTGCGTGGGGGCTGGTCGTGGCGTTGGATCCGCCCGAATTAGAAATGCGCGTGGCGATTTTGCTGGCCAAAGCGCAAACGATGAACATCACACTGGACGAACACGTCGCGTTTTTCATCGCCAAACATGTGCGCTCCAACGTGCGCGAGTTAGAAGGCGCGTTAAAGCGCGTCGTCGCGTATTCCGCGTTTCATAAAGTCGACATTTCCATGACGACCGCGCGAGAAGGGTTGCGCGATTTGCTCGCCGTCCAAAACCGTCAAATCACGGTGGAGAATATCCAAAAGACCATCGCGGAATACTACAAAATCCCGATCGCCGACATGCGTTCAAAAAAGCGGGATCGCTCGGTGGTGCGTCCGCGTCAAACCGCCATGGCACTTTCCAAAGAATTGACCGATTTATCCTTGCCGGAAATCGGCATGCGCTTCGGCGGACGCGACCACACCACCGTGTTGCACGCCATCAAAGTGATCGCCCAATTGCGGCAAACCTCGCCAGAGGTCGCGCACGATTACGGCTTTTTACTGCAGGTTTTACGTAGTTAAAACGCGTGTTTGGCAAAAAGGTGCCCTTTTTTGTGGGGATAGCGGCGGCGGGACGCTCTTTCAAGCGTCCTTCCTTTTTGACGAACGATCATAGTATGATGATTCTTCGTTGATTCTCTTTGATCCTTTTTCTCTATGGCAAAAACAACACAAATTATCATCATGGCGGCAGGGCAGGGCAAAAGAATGCGCTCGCAATTGCCGAAAGTGTTGCATCGTTTGGCCGGTCGCCCCTTGCTCGCTCATGTGTTGAGCACCGCAAAAAAAATGTCGCCCGACAAAATCGCCATTGTGATCGGTCACGGCGCGGCAGAGGTTGCCGCCGCGTTTGCCACAGAAAAAGCGACCTTCGTCACACAACATCCGCCGCAAGGCACGGGGGACGCGGTGAAAGTTGCCCTATCGGCACTGGAAAAATCCGGCGACGCCGACGTGACGCTGGTGATGAACGGCGACTGTCCTTTGATCCCCGAAGAAACCTTGGCGCGTTTGATCGACGCCGCCCAACAAAATCGTTTGGCGTGGCTCACCGCCGTCACCGAACAACCCTTTGGCTTGGGGCGCATCCTTCGAGACGAACACGGCGTGTGCCGCGGCATCGTGGAAGAGCGCGATGCCTCCGACGAGCAACGCCGCATCCGCGAGATCAACGCGGGCGTGATCGCCGCGCCCACGCAACCGTTGAAATCCTGGGTCGCGCGTTTGACTCGAAATAACGCGCAAAACGAATACTATTTAACCGATATTCTTCCGATGGCCATCGCCGAAGGTATGGCGGTTGAAACCATCCTTGCCGCGCACGAAGAAGACACGCGCGGCATCAACGATCGCGCGCAGTTGGCGGAAGTGGAACATCTTATGAGAAAGCGCACCGCTTCGCGGCTGATGTCCGCCGGTGTCACCCTTGCCGACCCTCACCGCATTGACGTGCGCGGCACGCTTTCCTGTGAGCCGGATGTGTCGATCGACGTGGGGTGTATTTTTGAAGGCGAGGTCACGATTGCACGGGGAACGGTCATCGGCGCGTATTCAATCATCAAAAATTCGACCTTGGGAGAAGGTGTCACGATACATCCTTATTCTCATATCGAGGGTGCCATCATTGCCCCTAATGCCACGATTGGACCTTACGCGCGGTTGCGTCCTAAAACAGTGATCGGGGACGCGGCAAAAGTCGGCAACTTTGTCGAATTGAAAGCAACGACGTTGGGCGCCGCCAGCAAAGCCAATCATCTTTCGTATTTGGGCGACGCCATCATTGGCGAAAACGTCAACATCGGCGCCGGCACGATTACTTGTAATTATGATGGCGCAAACAAACATCAAACCGTGATCAAAGACCGCGTGTTTGTCGGCTCTCATACCGCACTGGTTGCGCCGATGACCGTCGAGGCGGATGCCACCATCGGCGCGGGCAGCACGTTGTCGGAAGATGTTTTGGAACATTCGTTGACGTTTACACGCACGCACCCTATCATCAAACCGAATTGGCGCAAACCTAAAAAATCTCATCAAACATAAATACTTTTCATTACTTATATTTTTCAATACGAATAAGGAGTTTTCATTATGTGCGGTATCGTCGGCGCGGTGGCTAAAACCAATATTGTTCCCGTTTTAATTGATGGCATCGCGCGGCTTGAGTACCGTGGATATGACTCCACCGGATTGGCGATTGTCCGAGACGATCACACTTTGGATCGTTTGGTCTCGATGGCACGTGTGGCTGACTTAGCCCGTCGCGCGCGTGCG
>JAIRPA010000018.1 GCA_031257235.1 Burkholderiales bacterium
ACCCAAGCCGGAAAAAAAGCTCTTCGACGATAACTTAAACAATAAATCGGGCAAAGCGATTTTATATGGTGAAACTGCCGCAGAAAAAGCGAGTAAATGGTATCCCATGAAGGGCGATATTGGCATTCCCGCAGACCACAATTTAACGGCGTATGAGGCCATCAAACTGTATGGACCCACTTACGCGCAAGTCGTTGCCCCCATGAATTTTCATAATGAGTGGTACGAATGGGTTTATTACCTCTTAACCCCATGGAAGAATTGGTATTTTGAACACAATGGCTCACCGTTCGTTGGTTTGGGTTGGGGGGATGTAGAAAACTTTGCTTCATTGAAAACAGCGTTTTTTGGCAAAAGCCACAAAGAGCAACAAGGCGATTCATTTTTATCACGGGCGGCAAGTGCCATAGATAAAGATCAGAAAGCGTTGATTGCGCAGGGGCAAGAAAACAAGCATGTGCATTTGTTTTTGTTCACCCATTTCACGTCGATCAGTTATAAGCCGTCAGAGGGTTACTTCAAGATGCCTGAAAAGCAAAATGCGGCGATCACGAACGATCCTTCAAGCCTTAATGCCTTGACGTTTTTGCCTATTTATAGCAGTCCGGGCTTTTCGCTTTGCATCAACCACGATGAGGCAGGGTGGAATGAAGTGAACGATGGTGCGGCAGAGATGAATCTTCCATGGTTTTATGAGAATTGTATTGCTTACACAGGAGTAGAAGGCAAAGATGGCAGTGTGAAGCCGGCAATGAATCCGCTCAAAGCAATCACGGCACATTTCTGCGGGCATTCGCACCGTGCCGGTGTTTATAGCTTGAAGCAAACCGATCGCTATGTGAAAATCCAAAAGATGACCGATGAATACATCGGAGCCATAGAAGAGTTCGAAGAAAAAGCCGCTTTACCCTTTATCAAAATATCAGACTGTTGCGACCCGATGAAACTGCCCACGCCGGTGGCGAATATCGGCGGCACGGCAACCAAGTTTGTGGTGGCATCTTCCGGCGGCATCATTGGCAAGCAAAACTTTTGTGGCGAGTTGATGGGGTGGACATTTTTAAAGCCCTCGGCGTTGGTTTACAACCAAGACGATACCTCCGTGACAAAAATTGAGGCAACGCCCAAAGACCTGTCTAAAGGCGATCCGTTCAAACCGCGTTTGTGCGTCTCGCTGGATTATCTACACTACGATTTTGACGAAAAACGCTGCATTGTGCCGATTACCTTTGAAAAAGTATTGGTGCATAAACCGGCACTTGGAGCAAAACCCGCCAAAGTCGAAACAAATGTCACGTTGCATCCGTTGGTGGCGGCGTTGGATTGCGTTGATACGGTCAAAATCGGTTTCTTTGATGGCACAAAGTGGCTTGAGCTGGGCTCGGCTGCGGCATCTGAGTTCAAAGACGGCAAATTGAGCACGGAACAAAACGCCAACAATCGCGGCGTGAATTCGGGCAACAACAAAGCCAAATGCGGCAAGATGTCGATGAGTAACGCCGAACTGCTTTACGCCCTCCCGTTGCCGGAAGAGGCGCAAAAAAGGATGGAAAAAGGCACGACGAAACAAGCGGAGAGCAACGATGATGATGCACCAATCAGTGACACAAGCGCAGCAAAACCAGACGCAAAAGCAGATAAAAATATCGCTTTCTGCGGTGTGGTAAAGTTCAAGCCGGATGTGACAGGTTACGGAGGCAGTTTGTCGGGCATTTTTGATACCTCGGATGATTGGGTGTTTCCCTTGCAGGCAAAATTGGTCGGCGGTCATTCTGAGGATGAATATCGCGAATACGAGATCAGACGCCCCAAAACCGCCGCAGGAGAAATTCCGAATTGGAAATGGTTGACGCGCATGGACAAAGTAAAATATCCCTCATCCAAGGATATTATCAACTCTTCTTACACCCCTAAAAAAGACTAAGGCAAAGGAACGTGAATCATGGCTAAAAATCTGGAAGCAATGCAACCCCTCTACAATATGCTGGCGGATGCGGCATTAAGAAAAAAATCGCTGGGCAGTAAAATCCTCTTCATTGACGACGTAGCCTTAAAAGCAAACGAAGAGCTCAACCATAAAGATTGGGAAAACGTTCACTTCAAAGAAGTGGAGTTTTACGGACGTTTTGATATGGGTAACTTAAAAAACGTGACCTTTGAAAAATGTTTTTTTATGGGGCGAGAAGGCGACGGTATTGGAGACGGCATGTTTGTGCAAGGGGCGGAAGATGTCACCTTTGTTAAGTGCGAAACGCACGGGCAGGTTTATCTGATGGGGTACGGCGCCAAAAACTTGGTGTTTGAAGCATGCGACTTTACCGATCAACCGAATACGGACGATAACAAGTGGGGGGCAGTGTGTTACGAGGGCGAAGTGCTTTATAAAAAGTGTAAAGCAGAACACATTGATATTTCCGGCAAAGGGACGGTGCATTACGATGGCTGTGAATTTACTAATATGGAAATGAGTAACGGGCAGCATTCGGAAAAACCCGAAAAAAGAAAATTTGCAGAAGTGTTGATTGAAAACTGCGCCTTCAAGGGTGAGGTAGATATGCAAATAGCCAACATCGCCAGCCTTACGATGAGAAACACCACCTTTGAGACGATCTTAACGCCAGAATCTCTCCGCGATAACTTGACCTTAGAAAACGTCAAAGGTAATTACCTGTGGTTTCAGGCAGCTGACTTGCCGCTTAAGAACATCACAGTGAAGAATTGTGAGTTTTTTTCAAAAGGAAATAAGATTCCAACATTTAGAATTTATAAAAAAGGTGATAAGCCTGTTCACTCCGAAACTTTGACCATTGATGGTATTAAATACGACTTAAAAGGTTTGCAAGATACTGCTGGTGATGTATATCAAGCAGCTGAAAAAAACACTCAAATCAAGAATATAGAGATGTCAAGAATAGGTCTTGAATTGCGTGGTGGGAAAGTGCAAATGGACAACATCAAATGTGGTGCGGCGATTTTTGAAACACCAACAGATAAACCTACGGAACTGTCCTTATCAAACATTAACATTGAACGTAAAACCAAATTTACCGGCGTTAAACTTACAACTTTAACTATTGACGGCTATCACGGTGACACGCTTGATTTAAAAGATGCGAAGATTGGTCGCTTAGAAATCCGTAACTCCCGCGTGGAAACCCTGCTTGATCTCACCAATGCACAAGTCGGCAGCGGAGACTTTGCGACCTTAACCGGCAGCAAAAAAATCAAGGTGATTACGAAGGGCAGTAATCTCGATGTCAAAGACGGGACCTTGTACGTTGTCCCGCCGAAGAAAGCCTAAGAGTAGAAGCAAAGACGTCAATCAGCCCCTCGCCCGCTAAGCGGGAGAGGGTGTCCGAAGGACGGGTGAGGGTGGAATAGCGTTGACAAAAACCATCGGGGTTTGGGTCTCTACTAACCCCATAACCTTCCGGAAAGCGAATTAGCCAACGAGCCAATGGTGATTCGCCGGGCGACGGAGATGACGCATAACCTTCAAATTGCACCGGAAACAAACATACAGTAAAACGACTGTTGATTAGTGGAGACGATTCAATGCAACGCCCTAAAACCCTTCCTCATATTTTGTTAAACACCGGCAAAGTATCCGCAATGCTGAATGATGCACTGCCTCATGTTGCGCAGATGTTTGAAACCATATTGCTGGATACAGGTTTATCTCATTTAAACGAGGAATCGCAAGAATACGAACTGACGGGTTTTCCTTATAAGTTTGAGCCATTTGAATTACCCTTCAAGGTGCTGCGGGTAGATTTTTTTTCCCTCAAAAGCGATGGAGCGCGTACAACGGTGGCGAGCTTTTACGTGATCCCCACTGAAAATGCCGCTGAATGGTTTTTTAAAAATGTAAGAGAAAAAGAAGAAGGGTTTAATTATCCCACAGCACCTTTTTGTGCGACATTGTTTAAAGAGGACGCAGGGATTAATGAAGCTTTCTTGATTGTTTGCTCCGCATTTCTTTATTGTTGGTATGATCTGTATGTAATGCCGCCCATCGCAACCCCCATTGAGTTGTTAGAGCGCATCACCGTGACTTACCCAAAATTGAATCAATACGTCGGTGATATGTTTATCCGAAAAACGGATAGCGCCCCGCCCAACATTTTCTTGCCCATGAGCGCGTGGGAAACGATAGCAGGCAAATACGATTTAACCATCAAGAACGAGGTGGCTGTCAATCATCTGTGTTCAATGTCAACAGCGCAAACTTGGGCGTACTCTAAGGGGATTTATCGCTTTGACCCGACGCTTTTAGAAGAGTTGAACAAAACGAGTTTAAAAGGCGAAATTCCGATTGCGCTGTTGAATCGTTTGCCGGAATTTTGTGTCTATGTGGCGTTGCCGGAAGGGTTTTGCCTGCCTCCTTATAACCGCAGGCTTTACGGATTCTTTGCAATATTGGAATTCTTCAATAAAGAACGCTCTTTTCTGACCATTTTGCCACTTTTTGATACACACCGGCTTCCCAACCGAATGCTTCCCTACAGAATGCTTCTATCGGGTAACGCTATCGAAGACACGCTAAAGGAAGTTTCAGCCGGCATGTTGGAAGTTGCCCAATCCGAAGAGGATGTCAAAGTGGCGGTATCGCAATACGAAGAAGAGCTTAAATTTTTCATTAACTTAGTGCTTTATCTTTGTTCTGACGAGCCGGATATTAAAGGTTATATTGCGGATACACCTCCGCCCCATCCTGCTGCTAAAAAAACAAAACAAGGATTTCAACTCTTTCCTGCCGCGAAAGCTACTGAATACACGGTGGGTGAGAAAATTGGCACACTGATTCGCACCTACAAAAGCGAAGAAGATCAAAAACAAACAACCCAAGAAGGGAAAAACCGCTCCTCCCCGCGCCCCCACATTCGCACAGCGCATTGGACTTTGTATCATGTGGGCGTTGGTCGAAGAGATACCCGTGTACGCTGGATTCCTCCATTGGTGATTGGCGCAGGCGGGAAATCGTAACCAAAGGCTGCGGACGCGCAAAGCGCGTCCGCAGCCGTTTCCACAAAAAATCGTCGGGGTTCCCCCGCGATTTTTTGGTAATTCCTACCGCCCAAAAGTAGGGTTTTACTTTTGGGCGCCGAGCAATCCGTATTTTTCGCTTTTAACGGGTCGCCCCCACATTTTCAATTCTAAACCCCAACGCGCCACATATGACAAACCGAGCAAAATGTATCTTCTAGATCATAAAAAACGCTAATTTGCGTCAAAAAATCATGTTGTTCGGATCAACTGTCAACACAATGTTAAATCACAACAAGACGGTTTCCCTTTATCAGTCGTCTTATTCCGTTTATCGAGTGCTTTTTTCTTTTCAATTACCAACGATTACATTTACCCAATATTCATTGTTGTGACTTGATGGGTTCCCAGGCAACCATGATCTCCTTAACAAGGTTGTTTATGTTAAATAAATTATTTTCTTTCGGTCGTCGTGGGGGTTTTTGCGCCCCTCCACACTCTGTAGGTGGGTTCATGCTCTTGGAAGTGTTGATTTCCATACTGCTTTTCGCGCTGGGTTTTGTCGCCTTGATGGGTTTGCAAAGCCGTTCGATGGCGGTCACGAGTGATCTTGAGTATCGGGCGGAAGTCGTTCGCATCACCAATGCTTATGTAGCAAAAATGTGGGCGTATCAAGCCACGGGAACTGTCGGCTCCAGTGCCGCTGCCACCTTACAGACGAATTTCCAAACCAACGGTGACGAGTACGTTCATTTTAGAAATCAAATCGTGGGCAATCCTGAAGCCAAAAGCGGTGCGTTGCCCGGCATCCCCGGCGCGTTAGACCCGGTGGTGGTCATCAGCCCGAATCCTGTGGTCATCACCCTGCCGACGGGAGCTAACCTTGTGATCGACTCCGTGGATGTCTCCATCACGGTGCAATGGGTTGAACGCAACACCGATAACACCGAACCCGTGACCCATACGTATACCCAACAAACCTCCATAGGTTTTCAACCTGTGACCCCGCAATCGCTTGCTGCCATTTGATTTGATGAAAGAGTTCGTGATGAAAAACATACCCCGCGCGCGCACCTTCGGTTTTACCTTAGTGGAAATTTTGGTCGCGCTTTTGATCGGAATGTTGTCTGTTTATGCGGTCTATAGTGTTTACGCTCGGTTTGACCAATCCAACCGCGTCACCACTTCCGTCAACGAAACACAATTGTCCGGGCTACATTCGATTTTTTTGTTGGAGCAAATTGCAAGCGATGCCGGTTCGTCGATGATGAATCGAGACGTGTTCAATGAATTGTCCAAATGCAGAAGCGCCTCTTCCGTGACGTTGAGTGACGATATAAGTATTATCAAATTCTTGGCAAATTCCGTTTTCCCCTTGCCGACCCTGATCAGTTCACAATTGAATGGGGAAGGCAACCGCGCCGACAGTCTTTTTCTTTATTCCGGAAAATCTTCGCGCTACCTTTCCGCCATTTCCGATTTGGGGCTTTTGAACAACGGATACAACACTTTTTCTTTGCCGGTTGCCTTCAGACAGGGCGATGTCTTGATTCAATTAAGTGACGACAATTGTGGCGGTTGGGCGGCGTTCGATGTGCAAGACAGCACGCAAGCCAACACGACACTCTCACCCTTGGTGGGCAACGGCGCGCCCGGCGGCGGCAAAGTCATCAATTTGGGCAACGCCGAGCGTCATCACTTTTATGTAGACCCTCAAGGGTCATTGTTGATGGATCAATACGCGGTGGGCAGCACCGTTCCTTCATCGTCTTCCATCATCGCGTCCAACGTTAAAGTTTTTGCCGCACAGTACGGCATTGATACCAACGCCGATAACGCGATTGATTATTGGGTGGACGGGTGGCAGGACAATTCCGGCAGAACGCCGGGCAACACCGTTTGGTCGCCTGCCAATGTCTTGAATTTCGAGGCAAACAGTGTGGAGGCACAAAAACAACGCTTGGTGAAAGCCGTTAAAGCGATTCGCATCGGGGTGGTCGTGGAGGTGGATCAACCGGAACATGATCCCGAACGCAATCCCGCATTGGTGACGGCGCAAGCGGACTTAACACTCTTTGCGGAGTGCGCGCCCAATAACGCGACGTGTCCGCCTGCCATTACGTTTACCCCGTCTGCGCCGCAAAACAGCATTTTGAAACGTTATCGCGCTTACGAGACCATCATTCCGTTGCATAACGTGGTGTGGAATCCGATCAACGCAATCCGAGGCAATACTTAATACATCAATAGAGAATGGTTATGAAAATCAATCAATTTTCCCCCCGTGCCGCACAAGGCATCGTACTCATCATCACCTTGTTTGTTTTGGTCGTGATGACTTTAGCTTCCGTAGCGATTATTCGATCCATGGATGTCAACGCGCTTGCGGTCGCGGGGCATACCTTCCGCTCGGCGGGCAACGCTTCGGAAATCAACATCATTGAAAACGTGATCCGAGATTTGATCGCCACGGCGAATAATGAATCTTTGCGTCCTTCGTTGCAGGCAAATCAAACCGCCGGCGCCAATAAACCCTGGAATTACTATGCGTCGATTCAAGCTCCGACCCAAGAGAGTGCGGAAGGGATTCCTTTGTTGTTGCAAAGTAAACCCAACGGAAGCGATGTCGTTCGTTATCAAGATACCCATACGCCCGGCGTCGGCAGTGAAGCATGGGTGCTGGTCGAGCGGATGTGTCAAGCGCCGGGTCCTGCCAACACCACCAATTGTATTGTGGTCGATGACGGGGGAGGGTCGTCGGGCAATTCGCTCACCAATCTTGCCAACGATGTGGACGCGGCAAAGATTTCCATGGTGGTGAACGGCGGTGGAACCGTCAAAGTGCCTTACCGCGTGACCGTCCGTATTGACGGTCCGAATAATACGGTTTCTTTTACGCAGGCAATCGTCAATTTATTATCTTAGGGAGATAAGATGAAACTACAAAAGGGTTTGAACACGCAACGCAAGGCTTCATGGTTGGGCGCGTCGTTGGGTTTTTTGATGATGTCGGCGGCAGCTTATGGCGCCACGGTGCTTTCTGACATTCCCGTGGCGTCCGAATCGGTGACGCCGCCCACCATCGTATTCACGGCGGACGATTCGGGGAGTATGTTAAGAACGTATACCCCGGAGGCGATTCCGAAGATTGAAGGCGGATGTCCGACGCCTACGGACAGTCAAGGAACATGTGTGACCGATATTCAGGATGCGGTTAGCGGCGATCCGGCGGATATTTTTCAAAAAGGGCAACCCCCGATGTTGGCGGCGGCGTTCAACGGCTTGGCGTACAACCCCGCGGTGGAGTATCGCCCGCCCATGAAAGGGGACGGCACTTCTTATCCTAATCAGACGAATTATTCTTACGTGGGGTGGCCGTCCGACTTAGACAATTGGGGAACAGGAAAACCCCAGCCGGTAAACCTTAAAGATAAAAAATACTCTTATAAAAAATCGGTGTTGGAGGGGTTGGCAAAAATTTATAACTTTACGATTCCTTCCGGTTACGACGATGGCACTAACTATAATCTGCCGCCGCATTATTTTGTGGCGTCCTTCAAATGGTGTAGCTCGTCACTTTCGACGAACTGCGTTGATGAATATGATACGCAACACCAGGTGCCCCAATACAGCAAGGGCAAGTTTGAATTGGTGGTATTGGATTTCAAAAGCGGGATGATCAGCGATGAATTGACCAACTACGCAAACTGGGTGGCGTATTATCGCTCTCGCGCGGCCGCCTCCAAAACCGTGGCTTCATTGGCGTTTAACGATGCCGTGTGCCACCTTGGTGACAAAGATTGTGAAGCCGCCGCATTGCCTTATGTGACTTATATGTCCATCAACAATACGTCCCCCGCCACGCCGGCACGCTTTTCCGGTGCTGATCGTACCGCGTTTTCAAAAACGTTGTTATCCACCACGATAAAAGGCGGGACGCCATTAACACGCGTGGCCAACGAGGTTGGGCAGTTGTTTAGAAACAGCAATACTTATATTCGCAACAGTTGCCATAGAAATTATCACATTATGTTTACGGACGGGTTGTGGAATACATGGAGCACGACTGTGGGCGATGTTGACGGCGCGAAAGTCCCGCAGTCTTTTCCCGTGGCTTCTTTAGAAACCCCTTACGGAACACTCATTCCCGGCAAAGACTGGCCGAATCCCATCCGAGATACTCATAAGAACGACAGCACTTTGTCGGACATTGCCTTGTATTATTGGATGACCGATTTAAGACCCAACGAACCCAATAATGTATTGCCGACAACAGCCGACCCCGCCACATGGCAACATTTAAACTTTGTCGGGATGGGGTTTGGCGTTCGGGGAACTTTAACGGCTCAGGATGTTGAAAATATTAAGAATGGTATTTCCGGCTATCAGTGGCCTAGTATTCCTACCGGCAGCATGACGACCGCCAGTGTTGACTATATTCAAACGGTTGACGATTTATGGCACGCAAGTTTTAACGGGTTCGGAAAATATGTAGCCACCGACTCTCCCGATATTTTCGGGAATGAGTTGTATTCGATTTTAAGGGGCATCTTGACGATGGGCAGTACGCGCACCGGTCTTTCTTTGACCAGCCCGCTCATTGCCAAGGGAGATGTTTATTCTTATTCGGCGTCGTTTACCTCTGCCACCGAAGGCGAGATCGTGAAGAAGAGTATGGACGCCGAAGG
>JAIRPA010000019.1 GCA_031257235.1 Burkholderiales bacterium
ATACTTTTTGCCGACCCCTTAAATGATTTAAAATTTGCATTAACGTCACACCACACTTCTTTCTATGAACACCACAATCAATGGCAATGAAGGTACCGCCCTTATCTTAAAAGCGGCGCTTTTTGCGGCGGGGAAACATAAAAACCAACGCCGTAAAGGCATCGACGCAGAGCCTTACATCAATCATCCGCTCGCCCTTGCCACGCTGTTGGCCAATGAAGGAGGCGTCACCAACGTCAATGTTCTTTGCGCGGCGTTGTTGCACGACACCATTGAAGACACAAAAACCACGCCCGAAGAATTACAAGAACTTTTTGGGGACGCAATCACCGCCATCGTGCTTGAGGTCACGGATGATAAGTCGCTGACGAAAAAAGAGCGGAAACAAATGCAAATAGAGCACGCAAAACATGCCTCTGCCGAAGCCAAGCTGGTCAAACTTGCGGATAAAATTTGCAATCTTAACGATATTTTGGTGTCGCCGCCGGCGCATTGGCCGCTTGAGCGCATCCGGGAATATTTCGATTGGTCCAACCTTGTGGTGGCAGGGGTGCGCCATGTCCACCCGGGGCTTGCCGAACGCTTTGACGCGCTTTACGCGCAAAAGCCCTCGGCAACAAACGACCAACAGTAAACACCACAATGTCACCCTCAAACCTCTCACCATGAACAAAACCATTCTTGTCACCGGCGGTGCCGGCTATATCGGTTCTCACACGGTCGTTCAACTGCTTCAGGCGGGCTATCGTGTGATTGTTCTTGATAACCTTTCAAACAGTCATCCTGAAGTCCTCCGCCGCATTGAAAAGATAACCGGCAAAACCTTTGAATTCATCAAGGGCGACATCAAAGACCGCGCTCTTCTTGACAACACCTTTAAAGAACACGCCGTCACTTCGGTGATTCATTTTGCGGGATTAAAAGCGGTGGGAGAATCCGAAGCCCAACCCTTGATGTATTACGACAACAACGTTGGGGGGAGCGTGACACTTCTTGAAGCCATGAACCACGCTCATGTGACGACGATCGTTTTTTCTTCTTCCGCCACGGTTTATGGAGACCCGGGATACAGTCGTCACCACGAAGAAACGCCCTTGTCTCCGGTGAACGTCTACGGAAAAACCAAACTTGTGGTTGAAAACATTCTTCGGGATTTAAAAAAATCACAACCTTCTTGGCGCGTGGCGCTTTTGCGATACTTCAACCCGATCGGCGCACATCCTTCCGGTTTAATCGGTGAAGACCCTACCGGCATTCCGAATAATCTGATGCCTTTCATTGCTCAAGTGGCCATTGGTAAACGTCCGAAACTCTCGGTATTTGGCGGGGATTACCCTACCCCGGACGGCACGGGTTTAAGAGATTATATTCACGTTGAAGATTTGGCGCGCGGTCACCTGGCCGCGTTGGACGCGCTGTCTCGACCGGAAAATACGGGTAACGCGCCGTTATTAACAGTGAATCTTGGCACGGGTAACCCTTATTCCGTGTTGGAGGTCGTTCGCGCTTTTGAAAAAGCCTCCGGCAAAACCGTGCCGTATGAAATCGTCGGACGGCGACAAGGAGACCCCGCCGCCTGCTACGCCGACCCTTCCCTTGCCCAAAAACTCATGGGGTGGACGGCTCAATACACCCTTGAACAAATGTGCGAAGATTCGTGGCGTTGGCAAAAAAATAATCCCAATGGTTATCGATGAATTGAACCCTTTTTGATGATTCGGCAAAAAGTAAAAACCTACACTCGCGGGTTCGGCAAAAAGTAAAACCCTACACTCAACGGTAAAAAGTAGTACTTTTTGCCGGAAATAGTTTCCAAAAAAACACCGGCGAAGCCGGATGCTTTTTTGTAGAAAAGGCGGAAAAACCGGATTGCGGGTCGGAGCCCGCTTGTGACGACGCTCTGATTCCTGACCTCTGATTCCTGATTCCCGAACTCTATGAAGCGCGACGCGCTCGCAGCGCCATGCAAAACGTGATCTAAAATCTATCCGCCGTTTTGGGAAGTGTCTTATTCCGAAGTCAGCGAACGAATTCTTTCTTCGGTTTCGGCAATAAGATTGTTGAGTTTTACGATAAATTGTTCAATTTGTTGTTTATCGCTACCTGCGTTTAATAGGTTTGTTTCTTCCAGCCGTTTCATTTGTTGTAATTCGACCAGACTTTTTTCTAACGACTCAATGTTGATTTTTTTATTGATAGTGATGACTTCTTCCATGATCTCCCCCTTTTTGTGACCTTTGCAAAAACCTCCCCAATCTCACACGGGACGGTTTGGGTCTTTTTCTTGTTGTCATGTGGAAGATATTTTAACCCCGTTGCCCCATAAAAATCGCGTTAAAAATAACAAAATTTTGGGAAAGTTTTTCAAAAATTTACAGGCAATTGTTTCAAAATTACAACAAACAAAAATATAGGTCGCGGAGACGTGGTTGCCACGTCATCTTGCACAAAATTTATGAAATGTTGTTTCTCAAACGGTTACGATTTTCCATGAGCAAGTGTTGCACGTTTCAGGGATCAGAAGTCAGGAATCAGGGATCAGAAGTCAGGAATCAGAAACACCGTCATTCTGCGCGTAGCCTGCGAATGTAGGCGAAGTCGCAGAATCCAGCCCCCTTTATGAAAGGGGGTGTCAGGCTTTAGCCTGACGGGGGTTTGCAACAATCGCCTTTCCTACCAAAAAGTATCCGGCTTTGCCGGTGCTTTTTTGGGTAACTTTTACCGCCCAAAAGTAGGTTTTTACTTTTGGGCGTCGAGTGTTGTCGCAGAATCCAAGCCGTCTTTGGCGGCGGACGCGCAAAGCGCGTCGTCAAGGGCGACCACAGGTCGCCCCTACTGATCCCTGATCCCTTATGGTTCGGCAAAAAGTGAAAACCTACTTTTTGCCGAACCTTTGCTGTGTTAGCATCGTCCTTTTCAAAAAAGGAGATTGGGGTATGAGCTCGTTGGACAAGAAATCGTGGGCAATAGAAACGCGCGTGACCAAGTTGGGGTTAAACCCTCAAAAAAACGTCTCAACGATTTCCGCGCCGGTTTTTCGCGGCTCGACCATCGCTTTTCCGACTTTTGAAGCCTATGAAGCTGCCGAACGCGGCGATACTCATGATGACATCACCTACGGTTTGCAGGGGCTGCCCACCGTTAATGAGCTGCAAAACGCCGTCGCGGAACTGGAGGGCGCTTTTGGGGGGCTTGCCGTCCCTTCCGGCTTGACGGCAACAACGCTGCCCTTATTGGCGCTCTTGAACGCGGGAGATCATCTTTTGATGGTGGACAACGTTTATTCCCCGACACGGCGTTTTTGTGAACACGCGTTAAAGCGTTTTAATATCGCGGTTGACTACTATCACCCGACCGTAGGCGGCGCGATCGAAAAACTTTTTTT
>JAIRPA010000067.1 GCA_031257235.1 Burkholderiales bacterium
ATCCGACACATCTGGCGTATTCATTTCCTGAATTGTCTCGGCAACTCATCACCCCTGTACTTTGCGAATAAGTACAAACCAACCCCATCGGATCACTAAACAACACCGGCTCCCCCTCCACATACGCGTACTTATTGATTCCGCCCATAAGCCCAATCGGATCCTCACTAATAAACCTCTGATACAACGGCGAATAGTATCTTGCGCGGTAGTAGTAAAAACCCGTCGCGCCATCGTACACATAAGCCGTGGTCTCGCCGTTGATCGTTTTGGTTTGACGACGACCCATCGCGTCGTACCGAAACGACGCAAATGCCTTGTTCGCCGCAATGTCGTGAATGATCACCAATTGATTCCTCGCGTCCCAATAGTATTTGTACATCCCGTCACTTGACAAATTCCCGTTCGCATCATACGTCAAGGTTTTGCCGTCGAACTTGATCAGACGATCTGATCTATCTTACGTCATACGGGTATGGGATGCAATCCGGTGTTCCTTTGGCGGCTTGGATTCTGCGACTTCGCTTCGCTACATGCAGAATGACGTAGTATGGGGGTTGTGCGGAGGAAGGTTTGATTCCGCGTTTTGCAATAACAAAAAACCGGATTGGGTTTCAGGAATCAGAGGTCAGGGATCAGGGATCAGAGACGCCGTCATTTAAGCGCGCAGTTTGCGAAGCAAACGAAGTCGCAGAATCCACGTCGCCTTTTCCTCAAAAAATCGTCGGGGTTTTGGTCTCCACTAACTTTGCTTCGCAAAGTAAGTTCCGCCCCAACCAAAGGTTGTCCCGCGATTTTTTGGTAACTCCAACCGCCCAAAAGTAGGGGTTTACTTTTGGGCGAATACCTGATTCCTGAAATCCTGACACCAAAACACCCGCTCCCCGTGGTAGGGCATCTGCGCGGCAGCCTCCACGGCGTCCCCGATCACAAGAATGGACGGTTTCTCACACGCCGCCGCCATCTCGGTCAAGGAAGCCAGCGTTCCGATCACGGACTTTTCTTTATCCGACCCGATCTTGGACACAAATGCGCAAGGCGTGGAAAGCGCGACCTGATGATCAATGGCGCTTTGTTGTATCTCGCGCGCAAAACTCATTGCCATCAATACGATCACCGTATAAGGTTTTGACCGAACCACCGACATCCAATCATCGTTGAATCTTCCGCCGCGCAAGTGCGCAGACACCACCAACGCGCCGGAGGCAACATCGCGCAGCGTCACGGGAATGCCGGACGCCACCGCCCCCGCCAACATGGAAGAAACCCCGTTGATGATATCAACGTTAATGTGGTGACGGGCAAGCATGGAGGCTTCATCAAACATTCTTGCAAAAATCGACGGGTCTCCCCCTTTCAATCGCCCGACGGTATAACCTTGACGCGCGTAATTCAGCAATAAGGCGTTGATTTCTTCCTGCGTTTTGGTCGCGTGCCCTTTTTCTTTACCCACGGATATTTTTATACAATCAGCAGGCAGTAAATCCACCACGGATTTGCCCACCAAGCCGTCAATCAACGCCACATTGAGTGTCGGCAAGGCTCGAATGGCCGCCAGTGTCAAGTGTTTGACGTGACCGGGTCCGCAACCGATTAAATAGACTTTTTCGCCCTTAGGGGTTTGCGGCGCAAAAGGCGCAACTTTGGCGCGTTTGTTCCGCAACGTTTGATAGAAGGACTTGGGTAATTCGGGGACGCAAAGTTTGATCACGTCACGAATTTTTTGCGCGTAGGAGGGCGAAGCACCGCCGGTACTCACCGACACGCAAAGATCGTGGTTTCGGTACGTCGCGCCAAAATAAAAATCACAGTATTCGGGAACGTCCACACAGTTGAGCCAATAACGATAGTGTTTTCGGTGATTCCATAACCATTGCGATAACGATAAATCTCCGGTGGCGTTGATCACCACATCAAAGGCGTCCGCTCCCTTTAAATCCTCTTGATCAAATGCTTTTAAAACAACAGGCAAATGATGAAAATACGGATCACGAATACTTGTTGCCATGACGGTTAATGAAGAATCACTCTCCAAAATCACTTTGGCTTTTTGCGCGGCAACCCTCCCCGCTCCGATTAAGAGGATTTTTTTAGGCGTGACCGCAATCGGGAGTATGTTCATTTTTTCCTTATCTTAACGTGCCACACATCGCCGACTTTGTCTTGCGATAAGATGGCGTGCCCTTCGTTGGCCACCGATTGCGGCACGTTATCAATCGGCGCGCCGTCGTCTAACACAATTTCCAAAAGCTCCCCGCTTTTCATCTGCGCCAAATCTAATTTGGTTTTGACAAAGTTCATCGGGCAGGCAACCCCGCGATAATCTTTAAAACGGTTCACCGGCGGTGTGGCGAGGGGTTGCGCCTTAACGCCTAAGGTTGAGGCTTCTCCCTTGTTGGGTTGATCCTTTGAATTTTCTATCTCTGCACTTCTTGCCTGCCCCTCCCCTGTGGAGGGACGATTCACCGCAAAAGAAAGAGTATGATCCATCGTTTGATAAAGCGCGATCACTTCACGCGCAAGATCAATCACTTTGGCAGTAGGCGCGCCATTAAGCTCGTCTATGTATTGAGTGCCGATATAACCTTTGTCGATAAAGTAAAGGCGGAAGGCTTTCAACACCGCTTCTTCCTGACGCGAATCATCGCCTTGCGTGACCAATAACATCCGCGCCGCCAAAAGCCGTATGGTGCGCAACGCCGTTTCATCTTGCGGTGCGTTTAAAAGTTCGGTTAAGGCTTTTTTGTCCGCCTCGATCAAATCATACATGCCCGCGCTGCATTCGCCCGTGCCGCGTCCTTTGATGGAAAAAAGCGTTTTTGCCGAATAATCAAAATACGGATTTTTATCGTCGTCAAAATCGGGAATGTCGGATAATTGATCGGCGACGGCTTTCACGGTTTGCTCACCGGTATCGTCGATCCAGTCGGAAAAAGTGCGGTAGCCGGGCTTGACCGAAAGCCATGATTTCATCACCTCCACAACAAATTGCGGCAAATGAAAAGCACTGATGTCCGCGACTTTACGCGCAAACCGCGTATTATTTTCGCCGGTTTTGGCGCCGACCAAGACGTTATAGGCAGGATAAGGCACACCGTTTTTACGCAAAAGTTTCCCAAAAAAACCCAAGTCGGCAATGGCGTGTTTGCCACAGCTATTGGGGCACCCCGACAAATGAATTTTGATGTCCGAAAGCGCGTCTAACGCAAGATCGGATTGCGTCAAGGCTTTTTCAATCGGTTTTAACGCGCCGCGCGGAATAGTCACCCCCAGCTGGCAGGTGGCCGCACCCGTGCAAACAACGATATTGCCGATCACCGGTGCTTTGACGGATAAAGGTGCCAATTGTCGGATTAAAGGGTACAACGCCATGACCGACGATGCCGTTAAATTGCGTAAGTACGCGTTTTGATCGGCGGCAAACCGAATCACGTCGTGGTGATCGGTGAGCTTTGCGAGTTGATCCGCCAATTGAACGGCAAAATCGGCGTGAATATCGCCCAAGCTCAACGGGAGCTTAACCAAATAATAGCCTTTTTGTTTTTGAGGAATCACATAACGGTTCCACCACAAACGCTCTTCTTCATTGAGAGGCGGCAAGGCATCATCGGCAAGCGGCGTGACTTCTGATAGGGGCGATAAAGTGAGCGGCTTTAGCCCTTGCGCGCGCAAGGCGGACATCTTTTCACGGACTAACGCTTTGAAGGTATCAAAACCCAAGTCCTCCACCAAAAAACGAAGCCGCGCGTGGTGTTTATTTTTGCGATTGCCTTTTTCATTGAATAATTCTTTAATGGCCTGCGCGACGCAATAAATGTCTTCCTCCGGCAAAAAGTCGATTAAAAGGTCACTCAATCGGGATTTTGCGCCCATCCCTCCGGCAATCCAAACGCCAAACCCGCGTTTGCCGTCTTTGATTTTGGCGATGAATCCCACATCGGAAAACGACGCGCCGCTTAAATCTTGGGTAGACCCGGAAAAAACAATTTTATATTTGCGCGGTAATTGATACGAATCTTTCAAAGACAACATCGCTTCGGTCAGCGCGACGGCGTGCGGCGTGGTATCAAACACTTCGTGTTGAGACACGCCTGCGTCAAAGTCCGCCATGATGTTGCGCACGGTATTGCCCCCGCCGCCGCGCCCCGTTAATCCCACCTGATGCAAGGCGTCAATGATCGTCAACAATTGAGGATGCGACACCTGATGAATCTGCGCGCCGGCGCGAGTGGTGACATGAACGCGCTTGTCTCCGTAACGTTGCGCAAGCTCGCCCAACACACGCAATTGCGCGGGCGAAATCAGCCCGCCGGCAAGTTTGACCCGCACCATATAAGTATCGGGATCGCGTTGCTCATAAATACCAAACGGAACGCGATACGTTTTGAACGCAACCGCGTCTAATGAGCCTTGGGCAAAATCACGATACTGCTTGGAAAAGGTATTAAAGTCTTCGTGGACTTCTTTGGGAATTGCATAACCGGTCATACCGTCACCTCCAAGGTTTCCGGCTCAACCACGCCGCCGACAATTTTAAAAGATCGAACATCCGGCTTGTCTCCCGCAAGAGACACGATGACATAGTGAATCCCGGGATCAAACGCAAGCCTGATGTCTTCCCTCGAAGGACGCGCGGGCGACGCCGGATGTGAATGATAACACGCCACCGGCTTTAGTCCTTGTAGCCTCGCGGCTTTGAGCGCGGCAAATTGCTCTTTAGGATCAAACGAAAAATGTTCTTCGCTTTGATCCACATTCGTCAACGGGCGCGCGGATTGTGCCGTATCCCCGTTGCCGATTAAATACCCGCACGCCTCAATGGGTGCGTCTTTTTGCGCGTGCGCGATGATTTGCGCCAACGCATCTTTCGTGATTCTAAGCATGGTTTTTTAACTCACATAAAGGTTGTTCATAATCGGTCAAAGAAATTTTTTGAGGGTCGGCGCAAACGCGGCAACGCGGATTTTTCTTAAACTTCGCACGTTGAAACGCCATGGTTTTTGCGTCAAACCTTAATAAGGTATCCGTCAATAAGCTGCCCACTCCCGTGAAATACTTCAACGCTTCTGCCGCTTGAATGGTGCCCAGCATTCCGGCAACCGCGCCTAAAATGCCGGCGGAGGAACAAGTCGGCACCAAGCCCGGAGGCGGCGGCGCGTTAAAAGCACAAGCGTAACACGCGGATTGACCGGGATAAATGGTCATCGTCTGCCCGGCAAAACGCAAAATGCCGCCGTGCGAATAGGGTTTGGATAACAAAACACACGCGTCGTTAATTAAAAACTTAGCGGCGAAATTATCCGTGCCGTCAATAATAAAATCGTAAGGCGCGATGATCGATTCAATGTTCTCGGCAGATAACATCGTATGATAATCATCCACTTGAATGGAAGGATTGATAGCGAGCATCTTTTGTTTTGCAGACACCACTTTGGGCGTGCCGATGTCGGCGGTGGTGTGAATCACTTGGCGCTGCAAATTGCTCAAGTCCACCACGTCACCGTCCACAATACCGATTCTCCCCACGCCGGCCGCTGCAAGATACAACGCAATCGGCGAACCCAATCCGCCCGCGCCGATAATCAATACCGACGCATTGAATATTTTTTCCTGCCCTTCGATCCCGATATCTTCTAAGATGATGTGGCGGGAGTAACGCTCTAAGGCTTCATCCGTAAATAATGTCATTGCCCGCCACCCATGAAATAGAGAAAGTCCACCACATCGCCTTCTTTGAGCCACGTCGTCGCGTAATCGGGTTTGCGCAAAAATTCTTCGTTTAATTGTATCGAGACCATGTCGGGTTGATCGACCGATTCAATTGTTAATAAGTCGGAAATGTTGATTTTTTCCTGCGTGAATGTTTTTTCTTCGCCATTGATGATGAGTTTCATCGTGTCTCCTAAATAGTATAGTCTTGGTTTTTGTTGCCCAAATCGGGAAAACGATGCGGAAAATGTTTCCGCAACAATAAAAATAAGGCATCTTCAAAATCCGCGTCGGGTCGCTCTCCTTCCGTCGGATGCGTCAAGCCTTGTAATACAATCCCGCCGCCGGCGGCATTATAACCGTCTACAATCACAAACCGCCCTAAGGTAGGATTATCTTTAAACGCCGTCAGCGCCATAGGGTCTTGGAACTTTAAGATCACACAACCGCATTCATTGCGATTCAACCCGTAATAATCCTCCGCCCCTGAATCCTCTCCTAATTTTCGCTCAATCTTTTCTAACCAAACGCGCGCTTTGGCGCTCCCCAATTTTAAAAGATACGGGCGGTCAAACGTTAAAGGTTGTTGCCCCAACCATATAATATTCGCCTCGATTCTTTGGGTGACGATGATCGGAGAAGGTTCGTCGGATTTCACCATGACCTCGCCACTTTTGACATAAATATCTTCCACCAAAGTCAGACCGGTGGCTTCATCGGTGGAAGACTGTGATTTTGTCGGCGCGTTCCATGATTCTATAGATTTGATATGCGCTTCTTTATTGGACGGCAAAAACCGAACGGGATCACCAATGCGAATCGTGCCGCTGGTCACGGTGCCCGCGTAAATTCGGCGATCGTCGTTATCGTTACTGAAGCGATAAATATCTTGCAAGTGCATCGAAAAAAATGCCTCATGATCCGCTACGGAATTTTGAAAACTGTCCAATAATTCCAATACCGTTTTTCCCTGATACCAGCTCATTTCTTCGGCGCGCCGCGTTAAGTTTTTGCCTTCACGCGCCGATACCGGAACAATGGCGTAAGGTTTAACATTCAGCGTGGCAAGATACGCCTCGTACTCGTTTTTAATTTGACGAAACACACTTTCATCGTAATCAAAACGATCCAATTTATTGACCAACACAATCACTTGCTCGATGCCTAAAAGCGACAACAACAAACCATGTCGACGTGAATTTTCGGCAACCCCGGAGAGCGCGTCAATCACCAAAACAGCCGCGGCGGCACGCGATGCCCCGCTCAACATATTGCGCAAAAACTCGATGTGCCCGGGAGCGTCGATCAACACATATTCCCGTTTCTCGCTTTTGAAAAAGACACGCGCGCTGTCAATGGTAATGCCTTGTTTTTGTTCGTCTTCCAAGGCATCCAATAACATCGAATATTCAAAGACGCGACCGTTTTCGGCGCACGATTGCCGAATCTTCTCAATTTTGCCGGAGGGCAAAGAATGCGTGTCGGCTAAAAGCCTTCCGACCAACGTGCTTTTGCCGTGATCCACATGCCCGGCAATCACAATGTTCATCCGTTCCAAAAGTTGTTCAGACATTACATATACCCTTCTTTTCGTAATTGTTCTAACGTCCCGCCGCCTTCTTGATCTTGGGCGCGCCCCGATCGCTCGGCGATGTTTTTAAATTTACCGCTCACTAACTCCTCAATAATGTCTTTAGGCGTTTGGGCGGAAGACTCCACCGGTGAGGTGCAGGGGTAGCACCCCAACGAGCGATAACGAATGCCTTTCCCCTGATCGAAATAAATCGGAATCACCGGAATTTTTTCTTTCTCGATGTATTCCCAAATCGTGAGTTCCGTCCAATCCAAAAGCGGATGAACACGCACATGGGTTTTGGGCGCAAACTCGGTTTTATAGAGATTCCACAATTCGGGAGGTTGAGACCCTGCATCCCATTCGCTACGTTCATCGCGTGCCGAAAACACGCGCTCTTTGGAGCGGCTGCCCTCTTCGTCACTGCGCACCCCGACAATCGCCGCCTGATAAGGCTCGGCATGATCATAGCTTTCCCAGCGATCGGCGCGATAATCGTAAACGCGCCGCGGCCATGTGCCGTCTAAGGTGTGATTCAACGCCTCGCTTTTAAGGGCTTTACAACATTCGATGCGCGTTTTCCCGTTTGGATACGTTTGTTGTTCACTCAACGCCTTTTGGTTTTGCCCCACGACCAAACGTAACTTCAAGGCTTTGGCAACCTGATCCCGATAAGTAATCATCTCCGGGATTTTAAGACTGGTGTCAATATGCAATAAATCAAACGGCACGTGTCCATAAAACGCCTTTTTGGCCAGCCACAACAATACCGTGCTGTCTTTGCCGATAGACCATAACATGCAGCACCGCTTGAATGAGCGATACGCCTCTCTGAGTATAAAGATACTTTGCGCTTCTAGTTTTTCGAGTTTATCCATGAGACTTCCTTGTGTGTAATCCGCATTCTTTATGTTCCGGGTTTTCCCACCACCAGCGACCGGCGCGAATGTCTTCGTTTGCCGCGATGGCGCGCGTGCAAGGCGCGCAACCGATGCTTCTAAAACCTTCCCGATACAAGGCGTTGTTCGGCAACGAATGCGCGTTCATATAATCCGTCACGGCATCCTCTGACCAATGAGCCAGCGGATTAAATTTTAAACATTGAAACGATTCATCGTATTCGACGACATGTATGTTTTCGCGCGTCACGGATTGCGCCGCGCGAAGCCCGGTCACCCATGCGGTTTTTCCCGCAAGCGCACGCGCCAATGGGCGCACCTTGCGCACGTTGCAACAACGCTTTCGGTTTTGCAAACTTGCCCGCATTGCCCATTCGTCGGCAAAATCGGCTTCCAAAGATCGAAGTTCGTGTTCATCCGGTGTATATCGGTGAATGGTTAAATTGAAGAAGGTTTCAATCTGACGATGCAGGTCAAGGCTTTCTTTGAAATGCCTGCCCGTGTCTAAGGTGAACACTTCAAAAGGGCGCGTCAAACGCTCTTTTAATAAATGAAGCACCACCACGTCTTCGGCTTGATAACTCAACGCTAACGCAATGTCGCCTTCTAATTTGTTCAATAAATGAAAAGCAAGATCAAATGACATAATCGCTCCATGTATTTTCGTCGTTATAATATTTTGCGTCTAAAATGGTGAAGTAAACATTATCGTTTAATTCAAGATTTAGCGCCCGCCATGATTTTTTCTCGATGTTGGCTTCAATGGTCTCATTGGATTGATAAGCATTTAAACCCACGCGAACACGATTGCCTAAGGCTTTGTATGAAATCACTTGGGCGGCAACCCCTTTCCCGCTTGGGTTGTCACGCGATAATTCGATGTCGTGCGGTCGCACAAAAAGTTGGGTTTGACCTGCATGGTTAGAAGCGCTTGTCACGTCCGAGGCGCGCGTTTCTTCAAGGTGACGACGCCCGTGATAGAGATTGACATGCCCCATAAACCCATACACAAACGGATTGATCGGATGATCGTACACCTCTTCAGGCGAGCCTACCTGCTCCACCGCCCCTTGATTCAAAATCACGATTTGATCGGCCACTTCCAAAGCCTCTTCCTGATCGTGCGTCACAAAAACGCTCGTTAAATGCGTTTCATCGTGAAGATAACGCAACCACCGCCGAAGCTCCTGCCGCACTTTGGCGTCCAACGCACCAAAAGGTTCATCCAACAATAAAACACGCGGCTCAACCGCCAACGCGCGCGCCAACGCCACCCGTTGCTTTTGGCCGCCGCTTAATTCTGACGGATAACGTTTTGCCATCGACTCTAATTGAACCATGGACAATAGTTTAAAAACCTTTTCTTTGATGATCTCTTTGGTAGGGCGCGTGGCGCGCGGACGAATATTCAACCCGAAGGCAACGTTATCGAATATCGTCATGTGTTTGAACAACGCATAATGCTGAAATACAAAACCGACTTTTCTTTGATTGATCGGTTGTCGCGTGATGTTCTCGCCAAAAAAATGCACCGACCCGCCATCGGGTTCTTCTAACCCCGCGATGATGCGCAAAAGCGTGGTTTTGCCTGAACCGGACGGACCCAATAATGCCGTCAACGCCCCTTTTTCCAAGGTTAAATTGATATTTTTCAGCGCGTCAAACGATCCGAATTTTTTGTGGACATTCTCAATAGTAATACTCATATCCCTGCCTTTAATCTGATGCTTTCAAGCGCCGCTCCATGGCGGACTTTAATATTAGAGTGACAAACGCTAACAAGGTTAATAAACTTGCGGCGGCAAACGCGGCGGAAAACGCATATTCATCAAACAAAAAACCGATGGTCAACGGCAAAGTGGTGGTCTCTCCGCGTATTAACCCGGAGACCACCGCCACCGCGCCATATTCACCGATGGCGCGCGCGTTGGTTAATATGATCCCGTACAAAAGCCCCCACTTGATGTTCGATAAAGTGATTTTAAAAAATGTTTGTAGCCCGCTTGCGCCTAATGTTAATGCGGCTTCTTCATCGTCGTTACCCAATGATTCCATCAACGGAATTAACGTGCGCGCAATGAACGGAAACGTCACAAACGTGGTGGCCAGAATAATTCCGGGCAACGCAAAGACAATTTTTATGTCCATGCTTTGCAACCAACGCCCCAACCCTCCATGCGCGCCGAACAACAAGACAAACATCAAACCCGCGATCACCGGCGATACGGCAAACGGCAATTCAATCAAGGTGGTCAAGGCTTTTTTGCCGCGAAAAGAATACTTGGCGATGGACCACGCAAGCAGAGTGCCGAATATCGTATTGATCGGCACGCAAACGAGCGCCACTGTTAAGGTTAGCCGGATGGAGGACAACACCTCCGGCGAGGTGACGGCTTTTTTATAGACCGCCACGCCCGAACGAAACGCTTCCGAGAATATCGTATAAAGCGGCAAGACAATAAAGACCGCCAAAAAGCCCAGGGTGATTAAAATACCCGCGCGTTTGACCCACAACGATTCATTGGCAAAGGAAGTTTTTTGCATCATGTTGAAGACTCCCTTTTTTTCATCCACGATTGAAGTGCGTTGATGATGAATAACAATATAAACGCTAACACTAACATCATGGTGCCCAACGCCGCCGCGCCCGTGTAATCAAATTGCAATAATTTTTTGACGATTAAAAGCGGCACGATCTCGGTTTGAAACGGCATGTTGCTGGAGATAAAGATAATGGTTGCGTATTCGCCGATTCCCCGCGCAAACGCCAACGCCATGCCGGTCAGCCATGCGGGCATGATCGCCGGAAAAATAATTTTTAATAATCGTTGCCTTGTGTTTGCGCCCAAACTCACGGCGGCTTCTTCCACTTCTTTATCCAAGGCTTTAATCACCGGTTGCAAGGTGCGAACCACAAACGGAAACCCGATGAAGATCAACGCAATCACAATGCCGGCTTTGGATAAGGCAATATCCCAACCTAACGGAGTTAATACTTTTCCCAATACTCCGTTTTTAGAAAACATCACCGCCAATGCAATCCCCGCGACTGCCGTGGGAATTGCAAAAGGCAGATCAATGGCCGCGTCGATGATGCGTTGTCCGATGAAGCGATAACGCGTTAATGTCCACGCGATGACCAACCCGAACATTCCCGCGATCAGCGCGGCCATGCCTGCGGAGACAAAGGACACGTAAAACGCGGATAAAACGCGCCTGTCTGTTAATATGTGAACCATTTCGCCCCATGAGAGACGCGCCGCGTATAAGGTCAACGCCGCCAACGGTATCAACAATAATAGTGAGAGATAGGTGAGCGACAAACCCAGCGTGATCCCAAAGCCGGGCAAAGCGGATTTTGTTTTAATGATTTTCATGGCGTTTTGGGATCACGTTGCCGGATTATTTGGACGGCTGATAAATGCGGTCAAATTCTCCGCCGTCGGCAAAATGTTTTTTTTGCGCGGCGTGCCAACCGCCAAACACTTCGTCAATCGTGATTAACGATACTTTCGGAAATTGATTTTCAAATGATTTGGCAACGTCGGGATCACGCGGACGATAATAGTTTTTGGCGGCGATGGTTTGCCCTTCTTTAGAATATAAGTATTCTAAATAGGCTTTGGCGACTTCCGTGGTTTTCTTTTTTTCGGTGACTTGATCCACCCAAGCCACTGTCGGTTCGGCTAATATGGATAAGCTCGGCACCACAATTTCAAATTGATCTTTGCCGAGTTCGTCAATCGCCAAAAAGGCTTCGTTTTCCCATGCCAACAAAACATCCCCGATCCCGCGACGAACAAACGTATTGGTCGAGCCGCGCGCGCCGGAATCCAACACCGGGACGTTTTTAAAGATCGCTTTCACAAATTCGCGTGTTTTGTCTTCATTGCCGAATTTTTTGAGCCCGTACCCCCACGCCGCCAGATAATTCCACCGCGCCCCGCCGGAGGTTTTGGGGTCAGGCGTGATGACTTTAATGTCACTGCGTGTTAAATCGTCCCAATCTTTGATTTTTTTCGGATTGCCCGCGCGAACCAAAAACACAATCGTTGACGTGTAAGGCGCGCTGTTGTTTTTCAAGCGCGTCTGCCAATCCGCCGGCAGTTTTTTGGTTTTTTCGGCAATCGCGTCAATGTCGTACGCCAGCGCCAGCGTCACCACGTCTGCGTCCAAGCCGTCAATCACGCTGCGCGCCTGTCCGCCCGACCCGCCGTGCGACTGTTTAATGATGACTTCATTTCCCGTTTGGGCTTTGTAATGCTTTTGGAAGGCTTCGTTGTAAGCGCGATAAAGCTCACGCGTCGGATCATACGAAACATTCAAAAGCTCGTAGGACGCGGCAAATGCCGTCGTCGCAAAGAAGAATCCCGCAATAATGCCTATCGCGCCTTTTAACACCGGCGCGATGAGCCCTTTTTTTACTCCTGCTGATTGATGAATCATGGCAACACCCTTTACATGTCAATTAAAGATAACCACTCGAACTCTTAAAACATAGTAAACCATATTGTTTACTTTTTGTATTCTGACGTTTTATTTTTGGGGTGTCAAGGGGGGGCAGGTATCAGGAATCAGAAGTCAGGAATCAGGGAGTTCGGCAAAAAGTAAAAACCTACTTTTTGCCGGTCATGATTTGCAAAAAAGTACGGGCAAAGCCCGATACTTTTTTGCAAAAACGACGATAAAACCGGATTGCGGATCAAGTCCGCAATGACGCCGCCTAAAGGCGGCGTGTGGGTTTCAGGGATCAGGGATCAGAGCTCGTCATTCTGCGCGTAGCGAAGCGAAAGCAAGCGAAGTCGCAGAATCCACACCGCCTTTTCCTCAAAAAATCGTCGGGGTCCCCCCGCGATTTTTTTGGAAATTTCAACCGGCAAAAAGTACCCCTTTTGCCGAATAAAAAAACGCGGCATTGCGCCGCGTTTTTTGGATCACTTGTCAAAACATTACCGCGATACGGTTTCACCCAAAACACTGACGTTAATGTTGACTAAGACATCGGTATGCAACTGCAACGCCACCTGATGATCGCCGATTTGTTTCAACGGACCTTCGGGCAGACGCACCATGTTTCTTTCCAAAGAAAAGCCGCTGCCTTTGAGCGCGTCCACAATGTCGGCATTGGTCACGGAACCGAACAACCGACCATCCACGCCCGCGCGTTGAACGATTTGCACCGTCAACCCTTCAAGTTTGCCGGCAAGTTCGGTGGCTTGCGCCAATTTACCCGCGGCAAGCTGCTCCAACTCTGCGCGTTTTTCTTCCAAAAGTTTGATGTTTTCCGGCGTGGCGCGCTTTGCTTTGCCTTGCGGGATCAAAAAATTGCGCGCATAGCCGGGTTTGACTTTAACCACGTCGCCCAATGCGCCGACATTGACGATTTTTTCAAGCAATATAACCTGCATGTTGCCTCCTACGAATGATGACGATCAGTGTATGGCAACAACGCCAAAAACTGCGCGCGTTTGATTGCGGTGGAAAGCTGACGTTGATAACGCGCTTTCGTTCCGGTGATGCGAGCCGGCATAATTTTGCCGTTCTCTTGAAGGTATTCCTTCAAAACATCCACATCTTTGTAGTCAATTTGTTTGACCTTTTCCATCGTAAAACGACAGAATCTTTTCCGCTTGAAAAGCGGATTCCCGCGATCGCGGTTTTGTTGCTTGTCGGCATCTTTGCCTTTTCTTCCCATCATACGAGCCATTTTGTTTTCCTCTCGTTTCAATAATTTATTCGATAACCTCAAATGCTGTTAAATGCAGTCTTAATGTTGACGCGGTTTTTGAGCGACGACACAAAAAACCCTCACAATGCAATTTTTTATGTTCCTCAACGCGCTGTAGCGCTAAAGCCATTTGCCCGAAAGCGACAGCCGTGATTTCAAAAGAAACCTGCCTTGCCTCCCCTTCTTCCGTCTGTTGGGATTCGTGCGTGAATGTGACTTCCAGCGCTTCAATCCCCGCCGCCGTGTAGCGCAATGCCTTTTTTTGGGCAAGGATCACGTCGACGATTAACCGGTTCATGGGGCGACCCGCTTCAACAATAAGCGTTTAAGCGTTTGTGGCTTCCTCCTGCGATTCTTCCGCCGCCGATTTCAAATCGACAGAGCCGACCTCCGGCTCTTCAACCGAAACGTCGGATGGCTTCTCGGTTGGTTTGGGCTTGCCTTCACGCATCATCACGGAAGGTGTGGTCACCGCTTCTTCCATAGAAACGATTAAATGACGCAACACGGCATCGTTAAATTTGAATGCGTGCTCTAATTCAGACAGGGTTTCGTTGTCGCATTCGATGTTCAACAACACGTAATGCGCTTTGTGCAGTTTTTGAATGGAGTAGGCCATTTGGCGACGCCCCCAATCTTCAACGCGATGAATGCGTCCACTGCGCGATTCCACCATAGTGCGGTAACGCTCAATCATTGCGGGCACTTGCTCACTTTGATCGGGATGGACGATAAAAACAATTTCATAATGACGCATGTAAGTTTCTCCTTTCGGTCTAATCAACGAAGGTTGATTGCCTATCAATCAACCTCTTTAGGCTACCCCGATGCGTAACGGGTGCAGCAAGGGAACTGCGGATTTTAGCGGTTTGCCGCGCTTTCCGCAAGTAGCACTCGCCCCAAAAGGTTTAGCCTGACGGGGGTTTGCGCTTTTCGGGACGGACAAGTCCGTCCCCGACGCAAAAAAGTAACCGGCTTCGCCGGTACTTTTTTGGAAATATCAACCGGCAAAAAGTACTACTTTTTGCCGAACCCTCCGAATTACTCAATCCCCTTTCCTATCTCTTCGATCACTTTTTTGGCGTCGCCGAACACCATCATGGTTTTATCCATGTAAAACAGCGGATTTTCGATGCCCGCGTAACCGGACGCCATCGACCGTTTATTCACGATCACCGTCCGTGCTTTGTAGGCTTCCAAGATCGGCATTCCGTAGATCGGGCTACCCTTTTCGGCAGCAAGCGGGTTGACCACATCATTAGCACCTAAAATCAGCGCGACATCCGCCGTGCCAAATTCGCTGTTGATGTCTTCCATTTCAAAGACCTGATCGTAAGGCACTTCGGCTTCCGCCAAAAGCACATTCATATGGCCGGGCATTCTTCCTGCCACCGGATGAATGGCGTACTTCACCAGAACGCCTTTGGCGCGAAGTTTGTCCGCCATTTCTTTGACGGCGTGTTGCGCGCGCGCCACCGCCAGACCGTACCCCGGCACGATGATGACCGACTCCGCGTTGCCCAAGATGAACGCCACGTCTTCGGGACTGCCGGATTTCACGGTTTTATCCGCGCCCCCTGACGCCATCGCGCCTTCCTCTGCGCCAAACCCGCCCAAGATGACGCTTAAAAAATTGCGGTTCATCGCGCGACACATGATGTACGACAATATCGCGCCGCTGGAACCCACCAACGAGCCGGCGATGATCAACATGGCGTTGTTCAACGAAAAACCGATGCCTGCCGCCGCCCAGCCGGAGTAACTGTTCAACATGGAAATCACCACCGGCATGTCCGCGCCGCCGATCGGGATAATCATCGTGACGCCCAAGACAAACGCGATCGCCATCATCACCAAAAACGGTGTCCAACTTCCGCACACAAAAAACGCGATGCCGCTGCCCAGCATGACCAACGCCAATAAAAGATTGACGATGTGTTGCCCTTTAAAGACCACCGGCGCGCTTTTGATTTTGCCCGACAATTTTCCGAACGCAATGACGGACCCCGAAAAGGTAATCGCACCGATGAAAGTCCCGATGAACAACTCCAAGCGATTCCCTGTCGGGATCGGCAGGGCAAGCCCCATCGCCTGCGGATTGTGCACCGCCGCCACCGCAATCAACACCGCCGTCAACCCGACCAGCGAGTGCATGGCGGCCACCAGTTCCGGCATTTGCGTCATCTGAACACGACGCGAAATGATGGTGCCTATCGTGCCGCCCACGGCAATCCCCAACACAATTCTCAACACCCCAAAGCCTGCGGCATCAAACGCCACGATCAGTGTGACCACCACCGCAATCAACATGCCGATGATTCCCAACACATTGCCGCGCCGCGCGGTGGTGGGATGCGATAACCCTTTCAACGCCAAAATAAAACAAACAGACGCCACCAAATAACTTAATACGACTTGATTGATTGTAAGCATGGCACCTCCGTTATTCTTTAGCCGTTTTCACGGTTTTGGGTTCTTTCTTTTTGAACATTTCCAGCATGCGTTTCGTCACCAAAAACCCACCGAAAACATTGACCGATGCCAGCACGACCGCCAACACGCCTAACCACCCGCCCCAATCAAAGGCTTTGGGCGCTGCCGCCAACATCGCACCCACCAAGATAATGCCCGATATGGCATTGGTGACCGACATCAAGGGCGTATGCAACGCCGGCGTGACATTCCACACCACGTGATAACCGACAAACACTGCCAATACAAATACAATTAAATTGACAACAATAGGGTCTGCAATCATTGAGGTTTTCCTCCTAACGGTTATATTCAATTGATGAAAGAATCGGTTGGGCAAAAGTATTTATTTTGTCCAACGGGCAACATTATTTTTTTGCCGAGACAACGGCGCCGTCTTGACACAACAACGTCGCGGCAATAATTTCATCCGATTCAGGCAAAGTATAGTTTCCGGTTTTGGCGTCTAACATCAAACTTAAAAACTGAAAACCGTTTCGCGCGTAGAGTGCCGAAGCATCTGCCGCCAAATAGGTTGCCAAATTGGGTAAGCCGATGATCGTCACGCCATGATCGGTCACAAAAGTTTCGTTCACGCGAACCCCTTCCACGTTGCCGCCCTGCTCTGCCGCCAAATCCACAATCACCGAACCTTGTTTCATCGCGGCGACGGTGGACGCCTTGATCAGTTTGGGGGCGGGACGACCGGGAATCAACGCGGTGGTAATGAGGATATCTGTCGATACGGCGCGCTCATGAACAATCTGCGCTTGACGCGCCATCCACGAAGCCGGCATCGGGCGCGCGTATCCACCCACCCCTTCGGCAATCTCGCGTTCTTCGTCGGTTTCATAGGGAACGTCCACCCATTTTGCGCCCAACGAGGACACTTGATCTTTCACCGCAGGGCGCACGTCGGAGGCTTCAATCACCGCGCCTAACCGCTTGGCTGTGGCAATCGCCTGCAAGCCCGCCACACCGACGCCCAACACCAACACCCGCGCGGCTTTGGTTGTGCCGGCGGCGGTCATTAAGGTCGGAAAAAATCTTTGATAGGCATTGGCGGCAAGCAATACCGCTTTATAACCGGCAATGTTTGCCTGTGACGACAAAACATCCAGCGACTGCGCGCGCGTGATGCGCGGAATCTTCTCCAATGAAAACGCCGTGATCCCTGCTTGGGCATAGCTTGCGACCAACGCTTCATCGAAGGGATTCAGTAATCCGATCAAAACGGCACCTTTTTTCATCAGGGCTAATTCTTGGGCATTGGGGGCGCGGACTTTTAAAACGATGTCTGACGCTAAGGCTTCTTGCTTCGTCACCATTTCCGCGCCGACACTTTCAAACAGGGCATCCGAAATACTGGCCGACACCCCTGCGCCTTTTTCAACCACCACACGAACTTGACCCGACGCGCGCCATTTTTTGACGATCTCCGGCGTGATCGCCACACGCGTTTCACCCGACAGCGTTTCTTTGGGAATTCCGATCTGCATAACCCTCCCGATTGTTGATGAGTTGGACATGGAACGGATGATTATAATTCAGGAAACGCGACATTGCGGCGCCCGAAGGAAGTGACCCGCAATCTGTTCGTTTCCACAAAAAACCATCAGGGTCTCCCTGTGGTTTTTTGGAAATACTCACCGGCAAAAAGTACCACTTTTTGTCGTTGAGTGTAGGGTTTTACTTTTGGGCGAACCCCTGATCCCTGAAAACTACGCATCGTACCGAATGACGTATTGCGCGTCATCGCGGTCGACCGTGCTGGCTTTACTGCATAAAAAAGAATCCCAACCCAAACGCGCGCCGGTGTGATTGTCCAACACGCATCCGTTGATATCCTCTTTGGCGAGGATCAGACGAACCTCATACTCATAAGTAATACCGCCCATCAAGAGTAATAGTTTTTTCAACGCCTCTGCGCCATGACCGCCCGGAAGAAAATCTTCAAACTTTTTTGCGTTTAAAGGTCCCAACTTCACGCGCAGACGTAAATTTCGCTGCCAAACCCGTTCACCGATGAACGCCGATCGCCCCAAATAAGCCGATTCGCCGCCCAATTCGGTGCGGCAATTCTCCGGCACGACGTACCACGAGCCGACAAACTGTTCGATCGAAAACGTGATCCCGAAATACTCTGCCAAAGCGCGCTGTAAAAATTTGGCGGCGGGCGGACGTTGCTTGACGGCGGTGGCGTATCGCGCCAACGCGCTGTCGCACACCTCGCCTTTGCCGCCGCGAAGTCGATTGCGTAACCCCGAATGCCCTAAGCCTGCAATGCTCAACAACGCCGAAAGATATTGCTCGCCCGTTCCCGATTCGTGCATCAACGCCAAGCGGTATTTTTTCCACGCGTGGTAAAACAAATACGCCGCGCGATTGGAAAAAATATCAAAAAACGACCGTGCGCCGGGGTCTCGCTTTTGCGCCTCGAAGGTGGCAAGCCTTTCCGAATAATGGAAGGGCAACGCCCCTTGAACCCCCAATAAACCGAAAAACGTCGGCGTGATTTCTACGGTTTCGATTTCGGCATTTCTAATGGCTTCCGATAATTCTTCGGGGCTCAATACATGAAAGTTTTCGGCGTAGGCTTTTGCCGCCGCAATCTCACTTGCCGGAAACGAAAGCGAGGTTGAATTGATGAATCGCAAATGTTGTTGTTCAAAGGCTTTGATGTCTTCTTTTTGCGTGGACGCGGCGCGCCAACGCTCCAAGAGGCGAACCGCCTGAAAGAATTGAAAACGATACGGTTCCCTGAAGAACCGTTCGATTACACTAAATTCAATCCGCCGCTGCATGGCTGACACCGCATGAGTTCCGTGCCGTCATCCGAAAGAATGACCAGACGGGTGAAACTGTTGATGTGAACATAAAGCCCAAAAAAACGATCCAGCACCGAGATGAAGGTATGCAGACTCGTGCCGACAAAATGATCGGGATTGATGGTTAATCTGATCTCAATCCCTTTAATGAACGTTGCAAACGGCTCGCCTTCTAACCATAACGTCGAGAGCGCGTGATCAATGCCGATCAATCCTTCGATCTGCCGCGTGATCGCGGACGACATGGATAAATTGTAAAGATGCAGGGTTTCTTTGAGTGCCGACAAACCGGTATCCACCAGCGACAAATGGTTCAGCGACAAATGAGAAATCAAGCGCCAGTGCATCCCTCGCCCTTTGGCAAACCGAACGCTGGGAGTAGGACGGCGCAAAAGCCGAACCGCGTCCACGACATCCCCTTCCATCAGTAAGTCGCCCTCGCGCTGGCCAATGGACAAAAACGTGGGCAAATCCCGATTGGTGCACGTCATCTTGATACTCAAGGTATCCACCCGCGGCACCATCGGGTTGTAATCCGAATCGACAATGCTGATCACCGTTTCGTAGCCGGGGCTTCGCTCACTCATGGCGGCGTCGCGTGTGGCCGTCCAATACCCGCCTTTTCTGTCCTCCCCTTCCCCGTGTCTCAACGAGAAAAACGGTCGAACTTCCGCCACGTGCGTGGCTTCCGCCTGCTCTTGAACTTCAAAGACTTTATCAATGCTGTACACATCAAAGCCGTTGCTGTAGCGCCCGTCCGCCAGCGCCGGATACTCTGTCATCATTTGCGTGACACGAATCGGCTCTCCTTGATACTCAAACAAATTCACAATCGGCGTACAACCTAACCGAATGTTGTCTTTGGACGTGGTTTCCATCAACCGCGCTTCGTTGGAATCCGCCGAGATGCCGTGCGTCAAAAGATGCAACGTGAAGGAATTGGCGCGCCCGATAAGTTCATAGAGTTCCTTCCACGGAATATCAAAAAAGTTGAATTTTTCCGAAAAGGCAAAATACTCGGCAAGTAAACGATACGCCGGGTGCGAGCTTGCGGGAAGATCAATCAACGCCTCATTTTCTTCAAAGCCGCAAGACGCCAGCGGCACTTTCTCCAAGCGTTGCCATTTTCTTTCGGGATACTCCACAAAAGCGTGATTGACCTTCATAAACAAAGTGTCGCGCAACATCGCCACCAATGAGGCTTCCCCGTGTAAGTAACATCTCAGTTTGGAAAGATCAATGTCGTTAAAGGTCAATGCCTTATCGGGCAACTCGAATTTAATGGAAAGTCTGCCGGTGGTTTCCGGCGGAAAAGACACGCCCTGGGGCAACATCGGCGAAGAAAAATACTGCGCAGACGCCACCATGATCGGCGACAAGGTGACATCGTAAACCGTCCGAAATTTACACGGCACTTTGCGCACGGGTTTTGACGTGACATAAGTGCCGCGCGGAATCAGCGTCGTTTCTTTGAGCTCGCCGATTCTTGAGCCTAAATCAAATTGCACAATGGAAGACGAAGGAAACGGGCGCATGTAATGCGGATACAGCACCTCAAGAAGCGATTCGGTAAATTCGGGATAATCGTCGTCGAGTTTTTTGCTGACCCGCGCCGTCAAAAGCGCGAAGGATTCGATCATCCGCTCAACATGAGGGTCTTCACACGCCTCGCCGGTGAGCCCCAAGCCCGCCGCAATTTTAGGATAGCGTTTTGCAAACTCCCGGGACGTGCCGCGCACGAACGCCAACTCGCGCTCGTAATAGGGAAGCAGTTCTTCAATCATAATCTCACCTCATCATGCCCTGACCTAAAAACGCTGCGGCTGACGGCATACTGCAACGTTGAAGGTTTTAACGTGGCGTCAAACGCCACCGGCTCATACAATTCGCCGACATTCAAAACCGCCGTGATGGCAAAACAAAGCGTTGCGGTGGCGCGGGTATCCACCAAAAGTTTCACTTTAACGCTTTTTAATCTCGGCTCATGGCGCTCCACCGCCTTCTCAAGCGAGGAGCAAATCGCCGTTCGATCGGTAAAACTCGCCAAACTTTTTCCGGAAAAATCGTTGACGCCGTAAGTCAGAATAGACCTTTGACAATGTTTGAATTTGGCAAGATTTTCTTCGGTGAACTGCATTCGCGTGTTTAAAAGCGACTCAATATCCTGCGCCACCGAGTCTTTGAGCTCTTCGATGCTCAAACGACGCACCAAATAATTGGCGCCATATTCACGCGGGAAAATCTTATCAAACAGCGAGGGCTCGAAACCTTTGGCAGACATGATTTTATTCGGGAAACGGGTTAAAAAAAGCGGAAGGTGGGATTATAACAACCTGTAAAAGATAAGTCCCTCTTTGGCGTAAAAAAAGCCCAAATTTTCGGTCAAACGCGCCGAATGCGCGTCACAAACGGGCAAACCTGTCGAAAGGTCGAAGCGAGGCTTGCCTCGCCCGCATGCGCCTTGCCTGCCCTTGCCTTTCCTGCAAAAAATCGACGGGGTCCCCCCGCGATTTTTTGGAAACCTCAACCGCCCAAAAGTAGGTTTTCACTTTTGGGCGAATCTATAAAAAAGGCTGTGCGTCTTTCGACCACAGCCTTTGTTTTTCCCGCAAAAAAGATTAAACGGAATATGTCTTGTCGTTCTTCGTCAAGCTCCAAGCACCTTGGGTCACGCCGTTTTGATTGCCGCCGATTTTCTGCTTGGTGTATTTCCATTGAATGGCGGCATATTTCAGTTTGAAGCGATCCGTCGGAATCGTGGAAACTTGCTTTGAGCTGTCTAACGCCGCCTCTGCGGAATCCGCCGCGTCGATCTGAAGACCGGCAACGGTTTCCACGTCGCAAATAATGACGTGTTTGAGCTTGACTTCGAGGTATTTAACGCGATTCCCTTCGCCGTCCGCACGCATAAAGTCGATGGTCACTTCGTCAAACGTGGTGCCGCCGGAAGAATGCTGATACAATAACGGGCTGACGAGATCAACGTCTTTGGTGAGGATCATCGCGCCATGTTCGGTACGCTCGGAAGTATGCCCGCCGGAGGTGGACGCCGTCACGGAACGGGGTTGGTGAATGCTTTGCTTGAAGGAACTGATCTCAATCCACTCGGCATGGTCTTTGTCATTGGACTCGCCTTTGATGGAAGGATTTCCAAATTGTAAATATATATCTTTCATAAGACAATCTCCTAGAATTTATTTAAAAAAACATAACATCATAAAAAAGTAACGATCATTTCAACTACACATATTGTCTGTTACGACAAACCTTATAGACTGTCGGATTCTAGCATAAACCGCCTTAAAAGAATCAAAAGATGATTATTTTTATGGTATTTTTTGGACTTCGTCCCTTTTTTGTCGGGGGCGGATAAGAACTTTCCCGCGTTAGCTATGCTTTTATCGTTTTTTTTGTTGAGCGCCCAAAAGTAAACACCTACTTTTGGGCGGTTGAAGTTACCCAAAAAGTACGGGCAAAGCCCGATACTTTTTGGTAAAAACGGCGGTAAAACCGGATTGCGGGTCGGAGCCCGCAATGACGACGCGCTTTGCGCGTCCGCCGCCTTTGGCGGCGTTTTTCGGGCGAAGCAAGCCTCGCCCCTACGCAAAAAAGGATCAGGCTCTGCCTGTCCTTTTTTGGAAATTTCACTTCCGGCAAAAAGGTCCACTTTTGGGCGTCGAGTGTAGGTTTTCACTTTTTGCCGAACGATCCCCGAACCCTGTTTACAATCCGACCAAAGAAAAGCACAATACCCGTTTTTTAATCCGAGCAACATTCGGAATATGGGGCGCGGATCGGCGCAAACCTTGTGCCGTCGGCGTCAAACTCTCATTTCTTAGGAACATGTTTATGTCTTACGGACTTCTCTTGGCGCTTGTCTGCGCCGTCGTTGCGCTGGTGTTTGGCGGCGCGTCAATCCAATGGATTCTCAACAAACCCGATGGCAATGACCGCATGCGCGAAATCGCCGCGGCCATTCAGGCGGGAGCCAAAGCCTATTTGAACAGACAATATCTGACCATCGGCATCGTCGGCATCATCTTATGCGTCGTGATCGGTGTGTTCATCAACTGTTTGACGGCGGTCGGGTTTTTGATCGGCGCGTTGTTGTCGGGCGCTGCCGGCTACATCGGCATGAACGTTTCGGTACGCGCGAACGTGCGCACGGCAGAGGCCGCGCGTCACGGCATTCCGGCGGCGTTGGCGGTTGCCTTTCGCGGCGGCGCGATTACCGGTCTTTTGGTTGTCGGTTTGGGGCTATTAGGCGTTGCCGGTTTTTATTGGGCGTTGGTGACTTTATCGCCTGACGCCGCCGGCGATCTTCATCATGCCATCCAGCCTTTGGTGGGTTTGGCGTTCGGCGGCTCGTTGATTTCAATCTTCGCGCGGTTGGGCGGCGGTATTTTCACCAAAGGCGCGGACGTGGGCGCGGATTTGGTCGGTAAAGTTGAAGCCGGAATTCCCGAAGATGATCCGCGTAATCCCGCGGTGATCGCCGATAACGTCGGCGATAACGTCGGAGACTGCGCGGGCATGGCGGCAGACCTCTTTGAAACCTACGCCGTGACCATCGTGGCGACCATGCTTTTGGGCGCGTTGATGTTAAAAGACATCGCGGCAACGGCGGTGGTTTATCCGTTAGTCTTAGGCGGTGTCTCGATCATCGCCTCCATCATCGGCTGTTTCTTTGTCAAAAGCGCCAAGGGCAAAATCATGGGCGCGCTTTACAACGGTTTGATTGTTGCCGGCGTATTGGCGGCCATTGCGTTTGCGGCCATCACTTATTGGATGCTGGGCAATATCCATGAAACCTATCCCGAATACACTTGGGTGCGCTTGTACGGCGCGGCACTGATCGGTTTGGCGTTGACGGCTTTGATGGTCGTCATCACCGAATACTACACGGGGACGCAATACAAACCCGTGCGACATGTCGCCCAAGCCTCCACCACCGGTCACGCCACCAACATCATCGCGGGCTTAGGCGTTTCGATGAAAGCCACCGCGCTTCCCGTGATTGCGGTTTGCGCGGCCATCGGTTGTGCGTATGCTTTAGGTGGCTTGTACGGCATTGCCGTTGCCGCTACTGCCATGCTCTCGATGACCGGCATCATCGTGGCGTTGGACGCTTATGGTCCGATCACCGACAACGCCGGCGGGATTGCGGAAATGTCGGAGTTGCCTGAATCCGTCCGCGCCGTCACCGATCCTTTAGACGCCGTCGGCAACACCACCAAAGCCGTCACCAAAGGCTACGCCATCGGCTCGGCGGGCTTGGCGGCGTTGGTGCTTTTTGCCGATTACACCCACGCGCTTGAAAGCAAGGGTTTGAATTTATCCTTCGATTTGTCCGATCACATGGTCATCATCGGTTTATTCATCGGCGGCTTAGTCCCCTACTTATTCGGCGCGATGGCCATGGAAGCCGTCGGACGCGCGGCGGGCGCGGTGGTGGTGGAAGTGCGCCGTCAATTCCGCGAAATCAAAGGCATCATGGAAGGCAAGGCAAAACCGGAATACGGCGTAGCGGTCGATATGCTGACCAAAGCGGCCATCAAAGAAATGATCATTCCGTCGCTCTTGCCGGTGTTGGTGCCGGTCTTAGTCGGGCTTATTTTAGGACCCAAAGCCTTGGGCGGTCTTTTGATGGGAACGATCATCACGGGGATTTTTGTGGCCATTTCGATGACCACCGGCGGCGGCGCGTGGGATAACGCCAAGAAATACATTGAAGACGGAAACTTCGGCGGCAAGGGTTCGGACGCGCACAAAGCGGCCGTGACGGGCGACACCGTGGGCGATCCTTATAAAGATACGGCAGGCCCTGCGGTCAATCCGTTGATCAAGATCATCAACATCGTCGCGCTGATGATCGTGCCGTTGTTGTAATTTCAAGCATCACAGATGGCTCTTCGAGCATCAGAGGAAGGGGGCGCAAAAAAGCGTCCCCTTACTTTTTTTGCCTCGTCATGCCCACTTACTTGGCGAGCCGGTAAAGCGCTTCGGTCAAGAGGTCTACCCCAAGCGCAATATCATCGGGAGACGCATACTCTAAAGGATGGTGGCTCAACCCGTCTTTATTGCGAATGAAGATCATGCCCACCTTGGCAAGGCTACCCATATTCATGGCATCGTGTCCGGCGCCGCTGGGCAACTGCATGGTGGCAATCCCCAACGCTTGCGCACTCTGCCCCAAAACCTCGATGATCTCCGGGGACATCGTGACCGGATTATCCGAAACCAAGGGTTTTAAGTGAATCGGCGTTCCGTATTTTTTCTCAATCTCTCGGACACGTTTTTCGATCTCGGCTTGGGCGGCATCCATCGCGGCACGGTTGATCCCTCTTAAATCAATCCACAAATCCACTTCCCCGGGCACCACGTTGATCGCGCCGGGTTTGACGACCAGATTGCCCACGGTGCCCACAATATCTTTGGAGGCATAAGCGTTGGCCACCTCATTGACGGCAAGCACGACTTCCGACGCCGTCACCAAAGCATCTTTTCGTTGGTTCATCGCCGTCCCGCCGGAATGGCTCGCTTTGCCGATCACCTTGACGTGCGTGCGAATGGGCGCGGCAATGGCTTTGACAATGCCCACGCCCAGATTGTTTAATTCCAGCGTCGGGCTTTGCTCGATGTGGAGCTCAATAAAGGCGTCAATCTCGCCTTTTTGACGTACCGCCGTCTCCATTTTTTCAATGTCCAAACCCACCCTCTCCATCGCCAAAGGCAGGGGGATGCCGTCTTTGTCTGTGAGCGTTTTGGCGATGTCTTGACTTATTTTTCCCGTCATTGCCTTACTGCCAAAGGTCGCCATGGCAAAGCGACTGGATTCTTCCATCTGAAAAATAATCAGCTCTAAAGGATGCTTGAGTGCTCCGCGCTTTTGAAGCCTCATGAGGGCGGCCAACCCCGCCACGGCGCCGGTCATACCGTCATAATGTCCGCCGTTGGGCACGGTGTCGATGTGTGATCCTGTCGCAATCGCGCCCGCATGGGGGTCTTGCCCTTCCAAGCGACCGATGATGTTTCCCACCGCATCCACCCTGACGTTTAAATGAGCTTTTTTCATCAAACCGATGAAGTAATCCCGCGCCAAATCGTCCTCGTTGGAATACGCCAATCGGTGCGAGCCGTTATCTTTTGTTCTGCCGATGGTGGACAAATGCGTCAACACATCCATCATCCATGGTTTGTCCATTTTAAAAACCTTTCCTTGAAAGGGAGGGCGTGATGAAGAGGTGGGGGCGTCAAAGCGGCAATGAAATCCCGCTTTGCCTTACCGCCCCGAACAAAGCCTCTTCCCTATCTCACCCGCACAAAAATAATTAGTCGATTTTGAGATAATCACCCACCATATGCGCCACAAACGCCAACGCCGGAGACAATCCTTCCTCGTCGAAATCAAAAGCACTGTTGTGATGACTGGCTGTCCGATTCACCCCCAGCTGAACATACGTGCCTATCCCGCCTTGTCGTTGAACTTCGCTCATCATGTGTGCAAAGTCCTCGCCGGCACCAAACTCTTTCAAGCCCTCGATTTGGGTATAAAACGGCACCTTCTTTGCCGCGGCAATTGCCCGATCAATCATTTCGGGGCTACTCTGACCACTCTTGGTGCCGCCCATGACCGTGATCGAATACTCGCAGTCCCACATTTCCGCCGCGGCTTTGACGATGCGTCCGGCTTCTTTGACCATATAATCGTTCAAGTCACTGGTGACTCCGCGAGTTTCCATGACCAGCAAAGCGTCAGGCGGAACCACGTTGCGCCCCGCGCCGCCCACCAGCTTGCCTACATTGATGCGGGTCACTCCGTCACCATGCCGGCTGATCGCATGCAGGTTTAACGTGGCGGCACACGCCGCCAAAAGCGCGTTTTTACCTTCCTGTGGCGCGGCTCCCGCGTGAGCCGATTCCCCTTTAAACCTCACATCCCATTTTGTGGACGCTAAAAATCCTTTTGAGCCGCAGACAATTTTTCCGGCTTTGTCTGCCTGAAAACCGATATGCAAGCCTAAAATAGCGTCCACGTCTTTGACGACACCGGCGGCCACCATGGGGGCGGCTCCTCGCAACCCCTCTTCGGCAGGCTGAAAAATCAAACGAATCGACCCTTTGAGCCGATCTTTCATGCCCGCCACGATTTCTGCCACCGCCATGCCGATCGCGGTGTGCGCGTCGTGCCCGCAGGTGTGCATCGCTCCTTCGTTCACCGAAACAAAACCTTCACGAACCGGACGATGTTTTTCGTCTTGGCTCTCGTGCCCGTCGTTGGAATCCATGTCCACACGAATGGCAAGTTTGGGCCCCGGCAACCCAAAATCCATATCCGCCCAAAAGCCCGTCAAGCCGCCTTCCATTTGGCGAATCAGCGCTTCCACGCCGCCTTGCGCAATGGCGCGGCTTTGTTCCTTTTTGAGTTGATCGGGAGACGGCACCCCCATCATGGCGGACGGCGCGACGGCATCTTTACCCATGGTGATGGTGTAGCCCAGCTCTTTGACTTTGGAAAGAGCAATCGACGCCGTGCGAAATTCTGTCCAGCCCGGCTCGGGATGTTGATGAAAATCGCGTCGCCGCGCAATGGTGACCGGGGTCAACAAAGCCACCTTTTCTTTAATGTATTGATCCATGTTTTTTCTTCCTGACTTTTTTCCTGAAACGGCATGAGCCTTATGAAACGTATAACAGCAACACCATCGCCGCCACGGACGCAAGAATCATCCCCGGCGCGTTGCGCTTTGCCATTTCCATCGGATTAACCTTGGCAATGCCCGCCAGCAAAATAGCCGCGCCGGCAATGGGCGACATCGTGCGTCCTAAAGACCCCCCCAGTGCCGCCAAAGCTCCCATGTTTGCCGTCTCAAACCCAAATGCCGAGGCGTGAATCGTGACGGCTTTGTTAAACGCCATTGCCGCGGCGTCTCCCGATCCGCTCACCACCCCCAACAAAAACGGTCCGTAAGAAGCCGCAATGCCTGCAATATTGGTCGTCTCCTTCATCGCTTTAATTCCGGCATCAATCAATCCCAGCGCGTTCATGCCGCCCACAAAAACGCCCGCCGCGATGATGATACTGATCACGTCGCCGTAGCCTTTACCCATGCCGTCAAAGAAATACCGAGTGGCTTTAGAGGGGCTTGTCCTTGTAAACAGCAGACACAAAAACGCGCCGAGCAACATGGCGTGGGGCACTAAAACGCCTTTTGCCCATCCCCATCGGCTCATGAACGCCTTCGCGCTTTCAATCGCTTCGGGAGCGGCATCCGCCGAGCCTGCAATACTTTTCGCGCTGTTGAGTTCGCCGCTTAAAAGGCTCGCGCCAATTAAAAGCACAATCGGCATCATCGGCAAAACCGCTAAAAACGGATTGACTTTAAAGTTGTTGATCGCGGCTTTTTCCTCTTCCCCTAGGGAGGGATCGACATAGCCGGCATTTTCTTTTCTGAAAAAGGCAACGACGGTCAAAGAAGCCGCACCGATACCAAAACAGACCAGTGTCGGCACCAACAGGGTTTTAATCACATCCATCGCGCCAAAGGTTTCGCCGGCGGGCAGGGTGCCGGCTTCGTGCATGGCGGCGGTCGTCAATTCGGCAATCACCGGGTTATGCGCCAACCCCGGACTAAACATGGAACCAAACGTTCCAAGCATAATGGCGGAAGCCGCAATCACGGGATGAACGCCTTGCGATACCAGCAGGGGAATCATGATCACGCCGGTGGCCGCGGCGCATCCCGCCGCCGTGGGAATGGCAATGTTAATCAAAAACGTTGCCAACGCCGCCGCCGGAATCAAAAAAGGTCGAATATGTTTTAATCCTCTTGCCATCGCAAACACCAGATGCTTATCACACTGTGTCAGCTGCAACACGCCGGCAAAGCCCAGTGCCGAACAAATATTGAGCACCAGACTTTTGACCACCATGTTGTCGGTAAACGCCGTGAAAGCCGCCATCAAATTCCAACTCAAGATCGCCATTAAAAACCCGGCGCCGATCAGCACCATACGGGTTTCGTACTGCTTGATCAGCAACACCACCACGCCGATAATAATCACGATGCCCAACAAGACCCCTAGGGATAAGCCTCCCAAAATTTGAACGCTCATCAAATTAGCCATTTGAAATCTCCCCTTCGATTAAAGATTTATATCCGATATTTAACGACTAAAATTAACCCATCAACGAGAATGTCTGAAACATTAACTACAAACTCACCACGGTCAAAGACCGTTTCAGGCGCTCAATTTTAACGCCGGTGATGTTGATAATATTTGCGTTACCTTAATAAAACAGGAATCAGAGGTCAGAGGTCAGGGATCAGGGTTTCGGCAAAAAGTGAAAACCTACTTTTTGCCGGTGTATGCTTCCCAAAAAGGACAGGCAAAGCCTGATCCTTTTTTGTAGGAAATGCGGGAAGACCGGATTGCGGGTCTGCCTGCCGCAGGCGGACTGCCCGCAATGACGAGGTGAGAGATGGTCGCTAAATTCGATACACCGCGTTTGAGGCAAGCCCCCTTTATAAAAGGGGGTGGCTACGAAGTCGCCGGGGGTTTGTAACATTCGCCGTTTATACAAAAAAGTATCGGGCTTTGCCCGTACTTTTTTGCAAATCATGACCGGCAAAAAGTAGGGTTTTACTTTTTGCCGAACCCGCTGATCCCTGATCCCTGAAACTCCGATCCCTGATACCCATGTCATTAAAATGGTCATAACGCCATGTAACTCGCACCCCTCTATATCTCAACAAAAAATAAGTCTCCTCTACTATCCGCTGTTGAAAAAAGTATAAGTGTTACCAATGTTGCATTTTGGTCATCACTTTGGGTAATGGAGGTAAAAATACGTACTTTTAATGAGTCTTATATATAAAAAAACTAAAATGACTTAACTCCCTCCTTCAGATGAAAGGGATGACATGAATAACCAAACTATGCAAATGAACCGACACTTTACACTCCACTCACTTGAGAAGACGCTGTGCGAATTGCAGTCCGTTCGCCGCTTGGAAAAATCAAATTTGTTGCTCGCTAACGGGAGTAACAAAGACACTATTGAAAAATTCATTGTTAAGCTTGATAAGTTAATCGCGGGGACGGAGAATAAAATAAGGCAGCTCACTTATTTCCATTAGTGCGTTGCGCGCCTCATGCCGCGAACGATTAACGTCAAACATGGGTTGGGGGTTTTTCCCAAAGGGTTTGTTTGGGCGGAATGAGTTTTTTTCAATCGTCTTGAGAGATAAGGCAACCTTGGGTTTGCCGTTTGAGTTCGGGCGGGCGGGTTGCCTGCCCTACTCAAGTTTCACCGGTCGCCGAGCCCGTCCGTTTGCGAAAGGCTTAATCTCGCGTATAATCCGCTCACGTTTTATGAGTGCCACGCGGGCGTGGTTCAATGGTAGAACGGCGGCTTCCCAAGCCTCAAACGGGGGTTCGATTCCCCTCGCCCGCTCCATGACACAAAAATATCCACCAAACCCCGAAAGCAACCCCTCCCATCACGCCATGGCGTGTATTTTTGCCTATCCCTCTTATGGCTTGGGCGCCATCACCAGCCCGACTTGGGTCAGCCCCGCACGAGCGCAATCGGAAAGCGTATCCGCCACCACCCGATACGCCACCTCCTGATCGGCTCTCACATGCACGATCGGTTGCGGGTTTTTCCGCGCTTCGGCTTCAAAAAGCGTATTGGCTTCTTCTCGGGTGGCAGGTTCGCCGTTTAAAAACAATTCGCCCGCGCCATTGATGGCAACATCGAGCTTATCTTGAACGGTTTGATGTTCTGCCGCGTCAGATTGAGGCAGATTTAAACGAATCGCGTGGGTAAAAAAAGGCGCGGTGACGATAAAGATCACCAATAAAACCAACATCACGTCAATGAGCGGCACCATATTGATTTCGCTCATCGGTTTATCTTTCGTCCCTCGATCAAACGAGCCGAACATCATTGCCTTTCATCAAAAAGACTTTCATCTATCGCTTGCCGCTTTGACGCGCGTATTGCAACAAGAGCTCCCACCACTCATACGCAAAACGATCCAGCCTTGCCAACCACACGCGATTGACCCGCATAAACCCGTTATAAGCAATCACCGCCGGAATCGCCACGAAAAGCCCAAAGCCGGTCATGATCAAGGCTTCCCCGACCGGCGCCGCAATTTTGTCGAGCGTTCCCGCCCCCGAAACGCCGATATGAATCAGCGCCGAATAAATCCCCCACACCGTCCCAAACAACCCGACAAAAGGAGCGGTGCTGCCAATGGTGGCCAATGCCGTCAACCCGCTTTCACATCGTGTGGTTTCTTCGTCCAACGCGCCGCGCATCGCGCGTGTAATAACTTGCTTGAATGTGGCTTCATCCCACACCCCCGTGTTTTGTGCCTCATAGTATTCTTGCGCTTCCAAACTTTGCCGGCTCACGCGGGCAAACGCGGAATTCGGAGGTAACGCGCGAATCGATT
>JAIRPA010000114.1 GCA_031257235.1 Burkholderiales bacterium
GAAGCCGGTTACTTTTTTGTGGGAAAGGCGAATGATGCAAACCCCCGACTGCTTTGCAGTCACCCTCTTTTGTAGAACGCCCAAAAGTAAACCCCTACACTCAACGCCAAAAAGTGGTACTTTTTGGCGGTAATGATTTGCAAAAAAGTACCGGCGAAGCCGGTTACTTTTTTGTGGGAAAGGCGAATGATGCAAACCCCCGACTGCTTTGCAGTCACCCCCTTTTATAAAGGGGGCTTAGATTCTGCGACTTCGTTTGCTGTCGCAGGCTTCGCGCTTAAATGACGGCACTCTGATCCCTGATCCCTGAAACGCAAAAAGTATTACTTTTTACCGACGCATTCGGTGACACCCCGATTGGCGAGTTCGTCGGCGCGTTGATTGTAAGCGTCGTCGGCGTGACCTTTCACCCAAAACCAAGATACTTGATGGCGCGCGGCTTCGGCATCCAACGCCTGCCACAGATCATGATTTTTGACGGGCTTTTTATTGGACGTCTTCCAGCCGTTTTTCTTCCAATTGACAATCCACGTTTCGATGCCGTTTTTCACGTAAGTCGAATCGGTATAAAGCGCGACGCGACACGGGCGTGTCAAGGCTTTTAAGGCTTGGATCACCGCAGTGAGTTCCATGCGGTTGTTGGTGGTTTCGTTCTCGCCGCCGTAAATCTCGCGCGTGTGTTTGCCGGAAATAAGGATGGCACCCCAGCCGCCTTGACCGGGATTTCCTTTGCACGCGCCGTCGGTGTAGATGGTGACTTCGGTTAAATGATTCATAAGTATAGTTTTGTGTTCGTCAAAAAGTATTACTTTTTGACGGTAATAATATCCAAAAAAGTACCGGCGAAGCCGGATACTTTTTTGCGGGAAGGGCGGAAAAACCGGATTGCGGATCAAGTCCGCAATGACGCAGCCTTACGGCTGCGTGTGGGTTCTGCGAGTTCGTTTGCTAAAGCAAACGCGCGCTTAAATGACGGCACTCTGATTCCTGACCTCTGATCCCTGATCCCTGAAATGCAAAAAGTAGATTTTTACTTTTTGCCGCCCGGACTAATTGCCTGCTTTTAAAACTTTTAAGATGTATTTGAGTTCTCGGCGAAGGTCGGCGGAGATCGGCTGTGCGACCGTGTCGGGCAGGGTCGGGAAAAGCGAAGGTTGAATGATGTTTTTGTCGCCCAAAAAATCATGAGATTCGTCCCGCGCGCCGCGCACGCCGGATTTTCCGCGTTTCTCCGCTCCGGCTTGGTCGGCGGATAGAGCTTTATTGTCCGCGCCGATTTCGTCGAGCTTAGAACGCGCGCCGTTGATGGTAAAACCTTCTTCATACAGCAACGAACGAATCCGCCGAATCAACAGCACCTCATGGTGTTGGTAATAACGACGATTGCCGCGCCGCTTGATCGGTTTTAATTGCTTAAATTCCTGTTCCCAATAACGCAACACGTGCGGCTTCACCGCGCAAAGCTCACTGACCTCACCGATGGTGAAGTAACGCTTTGCCGGAATCGGCGGGAGTTCAGGATGCTTTTCTTTCGGCGGCATGGGCGTTATTGTGCTCGACGGATTCTTTCAATTTAGGGCTTGCGTGAAACGTGACGACGCGACGCGCGGAAATCATGGTGTCTACCCCGGTTTTAGGATTGCGACCAATGCGTTCTTTTTTTTGACGCGAGACAAAACGCCCGAAGCCGGTCAATTTGACAGACTCACCGCGCGCAAGGGCTTCGGTGATCTCCTCAAAAAAACCTTCGATCAAATCTTTGGCTTCACGTTTGTTTAAGCCTAATTGATCGAACAACAGTTCCGTTAATTCATTGCGGGAAAACGTTTCAGACATTTGTATTTACCTTTTTAGGTACGCAAAGTTGCGCCAAATTTGGCTTTAAGCGCGTCAAAACAGGTTTGGACAACACGATCAATGTCGCTCTCTGTCAAAGTGCGTTCAGTATCGCGCATAAGCATCAGAATCGCAACGCTTTTTTTGTCGTCGGGAATGTTTTTTCCTTGGTACACGTCAAAGATTTCTATCGTTTCGATTTCTTTGGGGCGAACGTCAAGAATCGTGTCAATTAAGGATTGCGCCGGAATGTCGCGGTTGACGATGATCGCCAAATCCCGACGCGCCATCGGCTGGGTCGAAATGGGATGCGCGGTAGGGACGGTGGTGCCGACCACCACCCGCCAATCCAACTCAAACACAATCGGTGACATCGGCAAACCCAATTCCAACGACAGTTTGGGGTGAAGCGCGCCTAAAACGCCGGCGGGCAGGTTGTCGATCGCTACCATCGCCGATTGACGCGGATGCAGGTAAGGCGGCACTTGGGGCAACGCGGTGGTGGTCAGTTTTCTTGGGAAGACCAATGCTTCCAACGCGCCCTTGATGTCGTAAAAATCAACCGGTCGGGACGCCATCGCCCATTGTTCGGGAGCGGCCGCCCCATACGCCAAGCCGCCCAAGCGATACGGCTGATGATCGGGGTTGGCATCTTTTTGCCAAAACACGCGACCCACCTCAAAAAGACGCAAATACGGCTCTTTGCGGTTTAAATTGGTTTTGAGCGTGTCAAGCAAGCCGGACACCAAAGACACGCGCATTACATCCAAATGGGCGGCAATCGGATTTTGCAATGCCACCGGCGCGATGAAGTTGTCGCCGTGAATTTTTTTCTCGGTTTCCGAGCCGACAAAACTAAACGTGACAATCTCCTGCCAGCCCAAATGAGCGAGCCGACTTCTGACCCCGTCCGCCGGCAATGCGTTCTCCGGCAACGCCAGCATTTTTTGACCGTGCGTTTGGGTGGGAAGGGGAATGTTTTGATAGCCTGAAACCCGCGCGATTTCTTCCACAAAATCTTCTTCCAGCGTCAAATCAAAACGAAACGAGGGCGGGGTGACTAAAAACTCGTCATCGTTTGCCCGGGGTTTAATTTCATAGGCAAAATGCAGGCGATCGAACACGGTTTTGACTTGGTCGCGGGTGAAAGCCCAACCCAAAAGTTTTGAGACGCGCGACAAGCGCACGCCAACGGCAGGTCTTTCCGGCAGGGTTTTGACTTCATCGACAAGCGCGCCCGCATGGCCGCCGCAGATGTCAAGAATCAATTCGGTTGCCCGTTCGATCGCCAAAGGCGGCAGGGAAAAATCCACGCCGCGTTCAAAGCGATGCCCGGCATCAGACACAAAACCAAAACGACGCATTTTGCCGATGATGACATCAGGCGCGAAAAACGCGGCTTCCAACAAAACGCGCGTGGTATTGGCGGCAATCCCGGAATATTCGCCGCCCATGATGCCCGCCAAGCCCAAAGGTTTTTGAGTGTCGCAGATCAAAAGGGCGTCAGGAGTGAGTGCCAACGTTTGTTCGTTCAACAATAATAAGGTTTCATCTTGGCGCGCGAAACGAACGACGATGTCACCCGTTAAGCGCGCGCAATCATAGGCGTGCATCGGTTGCCCCGTTTCCAGCATCACATAATTGGTGATGTCCACCAACGCCGAGATGGAGCGCACGCCCGCACTGCGCAAACGCTCTTTGATGTAAAGCGGCGTTTCGGCGTTCGGGTTCACGTTTTCGATCACGCGCGCCGCAAACCGCGGGCAAGCCTTCGGCGCGTCCATCACGATGCCGGTTTTTGCCGATGAAGTGACTTCTGCTTTTTTGACGGGAGGCGTGGTCAAAGGCGCGCCGGTTAAAGCGGCGACTTCACGCGCCACCCCTAAAATCGACAAACAATCCGCGCGGTTCGGCGTTAATTTAAGCTCGATGAAGGTGTCGGACAAATGCATCGCTTGGCGAATATCCGTGCCGGGCGTCCAATCGGAGGGCAGGGGCATTAAGCCGCTGTGATCGTCCGACAA
>JAIRPA010000118.1 GCA_031257235.1 Burkholderiales bacterium
TGGCGCGGCTTAACAGAAGAAGTAAGCGCTTTTCAAAAATGCTGGAAATGCTGACGATCACCCTTAGTTTATTCTTCCACCGACATCTTGTGCTAAGCAATGCCAATTGAACACTCCCCAGAAAGTAGGGGTTTACTTTCTGCCGAATAGTTTTTACTTTTTGCCGCCCCCTTATTCGGCGCAGATGAATCCTTCGGGAACATCCTCCTCCCTCACCCATCTTAAAACGCGCGAAACATGAAGCTCTTCCCCCGCGATGATGATGCCAAACGTGCGTTGAAGGGCGGACTTGTTTTTTTGCACATCGCAATAAACGGCTTCCTCCGCATCTTGGCAGGTATAACTTAAATCACCATAACTAAAAGGCGTGCATTCGTTAAACAAGGATTGCGCATTTTGGTAAGAGGTATAAACAAAATCATCATTCCAATGCGTATAGATGGCACCCGTTTCCGAAGAAATAGGCGGTTCATTCATCGCACCAAATAGGGTGATAAATTGGTCATCCGTGATGAGCGACGGGTTCTTAGTATGAATTTGCAGGTTAAACCCTTTGATTGCGGCAGGATTAAACGTTCCCGAAAAAAACACCACCGCGTTATCAATCCCGGTATTCTCTAATAACTCCGGCGTGGCAGAACAAAGAGGCAACATAAATACAAAAGAAGTACAATAAAATTGCGTTTCTCCGGCGGCCAGTGCTTTTCTGTACACGCTGTCTGAGTGATAAAGATCAGGTTGAATGTCCCGATACCGTTGAAAGCCCCATATCCCCTCAACGGTTAAGAAACGATCGTCAAAGGGAATCCGTAAGTCAAGATCAACAAAAGACGCAGACGGAGTCCGATCATTGATTGTAATAGCTTTGGAGCGAGCGCAATTTTCTCCCACACATGTAATTTCTTGAGAATTCTTGTTGTTATCATTATTGTTGTCATCACCGCCACTTCCACCCCCACTGCCGCCACAAGACGTTACAACGAATGGCACTAAACCAAATGTCAAAATAAAGATATATTTATTTAACATCATCATCTCCCCGATAAAATATGATGAAGTACCCTTACTTTAACTATATGCAAATTTTATACCATAAATGCCAATGAGATGATTACGACTTAAGTAATTTTATAACAAAATATTTATATAATATTATTTCCGATAGTTTGGGGTGCTAAAACCGTTTTTCGGGCAGGATAACGATCATGATTTAATCCTCTGCTTTTATCACTCAACCAATCCCAATCGGGGACTTCTCCGTATTCACCCGCCCGCCGATTCATCTTAAAGGCAACACGGGTTTTGTTACCGTTTGTTCCCGTTTCTTCAACCTGAACAGACATGGGAATCAACCACGGATCAGACTCACACGATTCATAATATTGTGAAAATGATATATCGCCTAATTGATCTTTGGGCATTTTAAGACCCACCTCCAAAAACCAAGACGAATAGGCTTTGTTGAGTTTTGTATTCATTAAAGCGGCGGGGATTTTCACCTCATGCGCCACGGTGCCTTTAATCGAATGAATCGTCACATCAGGGCGATAACGATGAACAATCGACGTAAATCTCGGAGGCGTGGGTGTGAATTCCGGCTCTTTATCTTTGTCGCCCCCGATCGTTAATTCAAAACCTCTCCACGTTTTGGTTTTGACATGAAACCCCCACAATTTTAAAGAATCAATACATTGAAGCGATTCCGTGTGTTGACCGGCAATCATCGCAATTTTGCCGTCTTGATGCTCATACGAAGACATCGCCCAATCCCAGCGTTGCGCAAATAAAATCGGTGACTCGGTGCCACTTGCCGCCATAGCGTCTAACGACACCGATAAACGGGGTTTAATGTTTTGGCTGAGGGTGGCACTCATCATCGCGCCTTTTGCGTCATAGAAAAGGCTTGCCGGAACGGATAAGGCTTGTCCGCCCCATTCATTGTTTAAGTCAACCTTCCCCATCGCGCCGCTTGAGTTTGCCACGACAAATGTCGTCCTATGGGTCAGTTGATGGATCCTGCTTTTTTGCAAATAAGGATCCATAGCAAGAGCGACAAAGTATTCGTCTTGAGAGACGCCTCCCCCGCCGGGGGAAGCCTTTTTCACCCCCACTTGATAGAGCCCCTGTTTGTGCCCATGCCCTGAAAAGTGCGCGTCAATGACACTTCGGGTGTCTTGATTCTCGGTGACGGCAACGCAGTTGTCAAAGAACCATTCAAGATTGTCGGTACACGAACCGACATTAACCCAACTCTCTTCTCCCGCCGTAGGTGAAAAAGAGATGTTGTTTTTGCTGAAAGGAATATTCCCGTAATGGATGAACGGAAAGTGCGACAAGACGTGCAAAACGCCCCCCTCCCCTTCAGATTTTACCCTGCGCATTTGATCGATCATGCGCATTTGCCACGAAGATAAAGCAAAGTTGGCGCGCGATAAATGCCCTGCTCTTTTTGCCTCCCCGTTCCCCCAATCAAGCCCTACGATCACACGCGGCGACACTTCACCGATACGAATAGCCCAATCGGTAAGCGGCGCATAGAGAAGTCTGAACCAATCAAAGCATTGTTCATTAAAGTTTTGCGGTAAAGGCGGCATCGAATAAGCGCAACCGAAAGCCAGACAAATCTCATAGTGGGTCAAATTGTGGGCGGCGGCAAGGTTGTTGCCCTCCTTATCTTTGATCCATTCTGCCGTGTCCACCGTGGTTCGATAGTGCTCAATATAAGCATGACGATCATAAAAGGCTTCTTCGCCGCTCGCTTTAGGGCTATTGACCAAGCCGCTCTTCTCACAAAGATAATCATCGAGAGGTCGTGGATGATGAATCATCGATGCCACGTCATGGGTGGCAGCCGATGCGGTTTTGGACAACATGGTTTTTAAAGCACGCGCCGCGTCGGGTGAGAGGTTGCCCACGTTTGTGGTATCGGAAGAAGGGGTTTGATCGGCGACTTTTGCCAATGTTTTTAATAACTCCCCCGCCGGCATCGACCCGGCCACGGCATTCACGGATTTGATGATCTCCGTAACAGGAGCGTTCATCAATTTTTTTACCTCGCCTAATAGAGGTTGAACCTCTTGGCAGGTTCGATACGCTTTTGAGGATAACTTGCGCAAATCGAATTTTTCCATCCGTTGTTGTCCGAGTTGCCACGCGTTTTTTCGCGGCGCTACCCCGCATGGAAACTGATAAGCATCGTGGTTGCCCGTCACCATAAAAAGGGGCTTATTTTTTTTCTGCATGTACTCCATCAAGAAAGAGTACATCATCAATTCGTTCATTCCCCGCAAATAGAGGTTTTTATCGTCCCAATGATTGGAAATATTATAATTTTGATAATCCCGTTTGACGGATTTTCCCAACATTTTCGGATTGATATTGCGCGCGCAACGGATTAAATTCCCCGTGAGAAACAACGCATCTTCACCGCTATCGGTGTCTAACAATTCCCCGAAAATCTTTGAAGCCACACACATATGTTCGACGGCTTTTGTGCCAACCACGGGAGACGCCGATGGCGCATCCTCAATCACGGCGACGGAAGATTTTGCCAAGCCTTCCTGACGCGAGTCCAAAAGCGGGTCTGATAAGTGTTTGACGGTAAAATCTTGGCGCATTTCGATCACCGGATGCCAGCTCATCAAACTGTTGCTCGCGGATTGATCCAACGCCACCGGGTAAGTATTTAAAACATCATACTCTTCCAATATCTTATAGACTTCCTTGGGAGGATTCGTCGTTAATTCTATATCCGACTTGAACAAACCTTTGACAAAGGGAAGATCAGGATGATTTTGCGCGTCGTACCACGCAGCTTGAAGAATAAGATCGTGCGGCTCGACGATTTCCGCGCCGGTTAATTCTATCGGACAGCCATCCGCGCAACCGTGTTCGTGATTAAAAAAATTACTATAAAATTTTTTGTCCGCATATTCTTTTTGAGGTTTGCCGGGATAATTGCCCAACAAGGGCGACCTTACCATCCAGCCAAACGACTGCAAAGTCTCCAAGGATAACCGTTCGTATTCACGAAGCGCGGCTTTATCAATTTCAATTTCGTAAATATCCGTGAGCCTTCGTTCAGGCGGCAGATATTGGTTATACAGTTGTACGGTGTGTTCGGCTAAGGTGCCGACAATATAACCTTCTTTGCTTTTAACGAACCCCGGCACGAATTTTCCGACACACCACACATCAATGGCGGCGTGGCATCGTGGCGCCAATGTTTTTTTCTCGATGCTATCGTTTAACAAACCATAATGGAGGGCTTTAGGGTCCATCAGCGGCTTTTGCCCGATCGGAAAAAATCGCGCGTGACGCGCGACGTAATAATGCCCCAAGCGCATTCTTAACACCTCACGCGGCGGGGTTTCGTCTTGGCCGGACATGGAATAGTGTTGATCTTTCACGCCGCCGCCAAAAAGCATTTCCGCGCGCGCTTCCGCCGCCACGATCAATTTGAGCGTTGTTTGTGAAGGATCGGTCACCAAGGGCGTTCCCAACGCCGGAAATATCGGCACCGCCCACAACTGTTCCGGCTCTTCGTTTCTCATATCCTCCCCGCGCATCGGCAACCCGTAAAAAGATAAGGCTTCTTTTTCGGTGGCGGGCGATTGAATGATCGGATCAGCGTGGGTTAATGGAGCTTGATTGGGCATGGGAAATTTCCTGATAAGGGTGACAGAACAAGGACACATAAACTTCAACGGGCGAGGCAAGCCTCGCCCCTACGCAAAAAAGGATCAGGCTTTGCCTGTCCTTTTTTGGTGACTCCAACCGCCAAAAAGTAATACTTTTTGCCGAAACCTTTACTCCAAGCTCGCCAATAAAATTTGCCGCGCGACGTAGGGTGTGACTTCGCCGCGCGTCCCCAAAGCGGTAAAGCCCATTTGTTGTAAACGTTCGGGAATAATATCTGCCGCCGCCGCTTCCACGCCCAAGGCTTTCAAACTTGTTTTTAACCCCATGGACTCAAAAAACGCCGCGGTTTTGGCCATGGCTTCCGTAATCGCCGCCTCTTCATCCACAATCGGCAAATGCCAAACGCGCGCGGCGTATTGGAGCAGTTTTGCATGCTTTGCCTTGCGATTGATCTGCCAATTTTGCATCAAAATGGCCGCAAGCGATTGCCCGTGATCCAAGCCATACAGCGCCGTTAATTCATGCCCGATGCCGTGCGTGCTCCAATCTTGGGTCACACCCACGCCGATCAAACCGTTTAATGCCTGATTGGCCGCCCACATAAAATTGGCGCGCGATTCATAATCTAAGGGATGCTTTAATGTTTGAGGTCCGACTTCAATCAATGTCCGCATCAAAGATTCCGCATAGCGATCCTGCACAATCGCGTTTTCGCACAAATTCATGTATTGCTCAACCACATGAACAAACGCATCCACAATCCCGTTGCCGATTTGTTTGGGCGGCAAAGTATACGTTGCGGTGGGGTCAAGAATCGCAAACACCGGATACAAAAGATGATTGTAGTAACCGAGCTTGATGCCCTTTTCTTTATGAGAAATCACCAGATTCCCGTTGCTTTCCGTGCCGGTGCCGGGCAAGGTTAAAACACAACTGATCGGCAATGCCTTGGAAATCGGCGTGTGCTTTTCGATGATACTCCAAGGGTCTGCGCCTTTAAACGGCACGGCCGCCGCGACAAACTTCGCGCCGTCAATCACCGACCCTCCGCCCACCGCCAAGATGTAATCGGATTTTTCACGACGCGCGAGCTCGACCGCGCTCATCAGGGTTTCATAAGAAGGATTGGGCTCAATCCCGCCAAACTCCGCAAACGTGTGTTTATTTAACGCCGCGCGAACCTGATCGAGAACATTGTTTTTCTTGACACTGCCCCCGCCATACAGCACCAATACCCTGTTTTTTTCCGGAATGGCGCGCCGCGCCGCATTGATTTGCCCCTTCCCGAAAAAAATCTGCGTGGGGTTGTGATAGGTAAATACGTGCATGATGATCTCCTCTTAAAATAATGTATCCGCGAAACGAGAAACGATAGTTTAAAACCGACAAAAAACAAAACCTAAATGCAAAAATACGAATAAAAATACTGTATAAGTCATCAACGTGCGATTTGAGTGAGTTCTCCTTTTTGATAACGTGACGCCATGGCGTCTAACGGAATAGCTTTGATTTTGGATGCCATGCCCGCGCATCCGAATTGTTCGTAACGTGTTTTGCACAAAGCGGTGGCGGCTTCGCGCGCGGGTTTTAACCAGTCGCGCGGATCAAATTTAGACGGGTTTTCGGCAAGGAAACGACGCACGGCCGCCGTCATCGCCAAACGAATATCGGTATCAATGTTGACTTTGCGCACGCCGTATTGAATGCCCTGCAAAATTTCTTCGACCGGCACCCCATACGTTTCTTTCATGTCGCCGCCGTATTTGCGAATTTCCGCCAAATATTCCTGCGGCACGGAGGAAGAACCGTGCATCACCAAGTGCGTGTTCGGAATTTTGGCGTGAATGTCTTTGATGCGGTCAATCGCCAAAATATCACCGGTGGGTTTGCGCGTGAATTTGTACGCGCCGTGTGAGGTGCCAATGGCAATGGCCAGCGCGTCCACTTGGGTTTCGCGCACAAACGCGGCGGCTTGGTCAGGATCGGTCAAAAGCGCGTCGCGGGTCATCGTGCCTTCCGCGCCGTGACCGTCTTCTTTGTCGCCGCGCATGGTCTCCAGCGAGCCCAAACAACCTAACTCGCCTTCCACCGTCACGCCCAACGCATGCGCAAGCTCCACGACTTTTTGGGTCACGCTCACGTTGTAATCAAAATCGGCGACGGTTTTTCCGTCGGCGTGCAGTGAGCCGTCCATCATCACGCTTGAAAAGCCCAATTTGATCGCGCCGAAACACACCGAGGGCGATTGCCCGTGGTCTTGGTGCATCACGATGGGAATGTTGGGATAACTTTCAACGGCGGCGGCAATAAGCTCGCGTAAAAAAACTTCGCCGGCGTACTTTCGAGCGCCGGCGGAGGCTTGCATGATGACGGGGCTATCGGTCGCCCCGGCGGCAGCCATAATGGCTTGAACCTGCTCCAGATTATTGACGTTGAACGCGGGGATTCCGTAATGGTGTTCGGCTGCGTGATCCAAGAGCTGGCGCATGGAAACTAATGGCATGGATGACTCCTTTGAACGAAACAAGACTTTGATTGTACTCGTTTCGGAAAAGAGATGACAGGTGTTAATCAGGGATCAGAGTTCAGGGATTCGCCCAAAAGTGAAAACCTACTTTTGGGCGGTTGGGGTTACCAAAAAATCGCGGGGGGACCCCGACGATTTTTTGTAGGAAAGGCGATAAAACCGGATTGCGGGTCGAGACCGCTTGGGACGCAGCCGCCGGCTGCGTGTGGATTCTGCGACTTCGCCTGCTTTTCGCAGGCTTCGCGCAGAATGACGGCGTTTCTGATGCTTGATTCCTGACCTCTGATCCCTGAAACGCAAAAAAGGATCAGGCTTTGCCTGTCCTTTTTTG
>JAIRPA010000132.1 GCA_031257235.1 Burkholderiales bacterium
AGCCTGCCATAGCAGGCGAAGTCGCAGAATCCACACCGCCGCTTACTGCCTCTCATTAAAGCATCTTGCCATGGCTTCAAGTCCGCAGTGGTTGATGGTGTGTGTTGCTTTATCGCGGACTTTGGGTTTGGCGTGATACGCAAACGAGACATCGGCGCGCGCCAACATCGGCAAATCATTGGCGCCGTCTCCGACGGCAACGCTCAAAGGTTGTGTCGAAGAAAGATAACGGTTTTGCATTCGGCACAATTCATCTGCTTTGCGTTGAGCGTCCACAATATCGCCCAACACACGACCGGTTAATTGCCCGTTCACGATTTCAAGCTCGTTGGCGACCACGTGCGTTAAATTCAAACGTTTTTGTAATCGCTCGGTGAAAAAAGTAAATCCGCCGGAGATCAGCAAGGTTTTCGCGCCGACGCTTTGAAAACGAGCCAACATCGCTTCCGCGCCGGGGGATAAATTCAAACGTGTGGTATAGACTGCCTCTAAGGCAGATGCGGGCGTGCCTTTTAAAAGCGCGACCCGCTCGATCAAACTTTCTTTAAAATCAAGCTCGCCTCTCATCGAACGCTCGGTGATTGCGGCAATCTTATCTTTAATGCCGATCATCCCCGCGATTTCATCAATACATTCAATCGTGATGAGGGTGGAATCCATATCCATCGCCAACACGCCCACTTCTTGAATATAACGATGACGCGGCACCAGCGCGCAATCAAAGCCGGCGTCAGACAATAAAGGCATCGCCGCCTCCGGGGTTCGGGGGCGAACAAAACGATAAACCGAAGGCACCGATAAGATTTTAAGACATTGATCCGCCTGCGCGATTGCCTGCCAATCATCCAAACGCACGGGAAGTTGCGTCGGCGCTTGGATTAAAAGATCAATATCGTCAAATGTTTTTAGAGTATGAGTATTCATGGTTTCAAGCGAACGATCCGTCAGCCCTCTTCATTCCCTCAAATTCTGCGCGAGGCTTTGGCGCGCTTTTTGGGAGAGGGATGATTGAAAACGTGATCTAATTGAAAATCAATTTTGCCGGACTCAGGATCGGCGCGCGCCACACGCACCGAAATACGATCGGTCAGTTGATAGGTCAACCCCGTGTATTGCCCGGTCAGCACGTGACGCGACGGGTCAAAGATAAAATAATCCGAACCCAATTCGGAAATATGAATCAACCCGTCAATCGCGAGTTTATCTAAGGTCACAAACAAGCCGAAATGAGTGACGCCGGAAATGGTTCCCTGCATGGTTTCACCGATGTGTTGTTGGATATAAACACATTTGAGCCAATTTTCAACACTGCGCGAGGCTTCGTCGGCGCGACGTTCGGTTTGGGAGCAATGCGCGCCGCGATCTTCCCAGAGTTTAATGTCCGAAGTGTCTTGATGCCCTTCCAAAATAGACAATATCCCGCGATGCACCAATAGATCAGGGTAACGACGAATCGGGGAAGTAAAATGCGTATAGTGTTCATAGGCAAGCCCAAAGTGTTCTTTATCTTCGGGATGGTATTCGGCACGTTGTAAAGATCGCAACAAAAGTGTTTGCAATAAATCTCTGTCGGGACGATCCGCGATTTTATCGAGAAGTTTTGCGTAGTCTTTGGTTTCGGGCGTGTTGCCGCCGCCCAATTGCAAAGAACACATGGATAAAAAGTTTTTGAGCGTGGTCAAACGTTCGGCTGAGGGTTTGTCGTGAACGCGATAAAGCGTATTGACTTTATGTTCGCGCAAAAATTCTGCGGCGCAAACGTTCGCGGCAAGCATACATTCTTCAATCAAACGATGCGCGTCGTTTCTTTGTGTGGGAAGAATGTGTTCGATTTTTCCGTGTGGATCAAAGACAAGCTCGGTTTCTTGGGTTTCAAAATCAATCGCACCGCGTTTTTTGCGATTGTCCAATAAATGCTTATAAAGCGCATACAAGATATCTAAAGACGGGTAGACCCCCGATGTTTTTTCAACGCCGGAAATCTTTTTGTTTTGCGATAAATATTCCCAAACTTCGTGATACGTTAAACGCGCGTGTGATTGAATGGTCGCCGGAAAAAAACGATATTGTTTGATCACGCCTTTGGGCGACAAATGGAGTTCACACACCACCGCCAAACGATCTTCGTTCGGGATTAACGAACACAAACCGTTGGATAAGGTCTCCGGCAACATCGGAATGACGCGACGCGGAAAATAAACCGACGTTCCGCGTTCATAGGCTTCCGCATCCAGTGCCGTGCCTTCTTTGACGTAATGCGAGACATCGGCAATGGCGACCAACAACCGAAACCCGCGACCTTCTTTTTCCGCATAGACCGCGTCGTCAAAATCGCGCGCGGTTTCGCCGTCGATGGTGACGAAGGGCAGGGCGGTTAAATCTTCCCGCGCTTTTTTATCGGCGGCTTTGACTTTTTTGCCGGCTTTTTTGGCGTCATTCAACGCCTCGCGGCTAAAACAAAACGGTAAATCATATTGACGCAAGGCGATTTCAATTTCGATATCATCGTCGTTGGCGCGCCCTAAAATTTCTTTGATCCGGACAATGGCTTCGCGCGTGGCAGAAGGCGGCTCGATTAACGTGACCACCACGATGTCGCCTTCTTTTGCCTTGCCGCGACTTTTTGCCGCAAGTAATAAGTCTTGATTGATTCGTTTGTCTTCGGCAACCACAAACCAAACGCCGTGACGTTCATACAAACGACCGACAATATCTTTCACGCCACGTACCAATACATCCAAGATCGACGCGGCGCGCTTGCCGTGCGATTCATAAGGCACGATGCGCGCGGTGACGCGATCTCCGTGCAAGGCTTTTTTCATCTCGTTGGGCGAGAGATAAAAGTTTTCGCCGGGCGGGTCAGTCTCTAAAAAGCCATAGCCGTCGGGATGCCCCACCACCATGCCCGTGACCATGTCAATCTCGGAGGGAAGAAAAAGCGTGCCTTTGCGGTTTTGAAAAAGCGCGCCCTCCTGCACCATGTGTTCGATGGTTTGGGATAACGCTGCGTGGGCGGCGGGCGGGAGGCGCATGTGTTGCGCCAATGCGGGAATGGTCAGCGGGGCTTTGGCGTCACGCACCGCTTGGATGATCTCGTTTTCGTGGTCAGTACCGCGGCGGGAAGGGTCATAAGACCGCTTTTTGGATTTTGGAGGCATAAAAAGAGACGTAAAAAACAATAGCGTAGCGGTTTGCGTTAAGGTTGTCGAGTATTATTTTTTGTTTTAAGGTAAAACCCAAGCCAACCTTCTCTTCTTGTTGTGGGTCAGGAAGAAGGCGTGACGGAGCTTTGCGCCAACGCCCACAACACATGTTCTTTGACCAGCGCGCTTTGGGTTTCTTCTTTGGCTTTTAAAGCGTTCCAAATTGCCGGCGAATAGGATTGGGACAAGGCATTGCCCATCGCTATGGCGATGTTGCGTTGCCATTGTTCGTAACGGATTCTTCGGATAGGGCTACCTTGAGTGTTTCGGTCAAAGGTGGCTTCATCCCATGAAAACAAATCCACCAATAAAGCATCATCGAGGTGATGTCGCGCTTTTGCCCAATCGGGCAATAAGGCTTTTTGCGCGAAGCGGTTCCAAGGACAAGCCAGCTGGCAATCGTCGCAACCAAAGATGCGGTTGCCGATGCTTTTGCGTAACTCCATGGGGATCGCCCCTTTATACTCAATGGTCAGATAACTGATGCAGCGTCGGGCGTCGATTTTGTAAGGCGCGAAAATGGCGCGTGTGGGGCAGGCGTGGAGACACCGCTCACAGCGGCCGCAATGTTCGGACGTGCGAGAAGTCATCGGCAATTCAAGGTCGGTTAAGATTTCGCCGATGAAAAAAAACGAGCCTAACTCACGAGAAATCAATAGCGTGTTTTTCCCGCGCCAGCCTATGCCCGCCTTGCTTGCCAACGCGACTTCGCGTATCGGCGCGCTGTCCGCAAACACACGATACCGGTGTGGAGAGAAATGCTTATATATTTGTTTGGCCAGCTCGTCTAATTTTTTGCGCACCACTTTATGGTAATCCCTGGACAAGGCATAACGCGCAATGTACGCATGTTCGGGGTCAAAGCGATGGTTTGGGTGCGTGGCAATATCATGGGGCGTATAAGGAAAAGCCACGCTGATGATCCGAACGGTGGCTTCGTGCAATTGTTCGGGGTGGTGACGAAGTTCACGGTTTTTTGACATATAATCCATCTCACCGTGATAACCTTGGTTGATCCATTCGGTCAAACCCGATTCTTCTTGGGTAAGGTTAGTATCGGTGATGCCGATTGCGATTCCCCCCAACGCGCGCGCAAACGTGTTTAATCGCGATAGAATTTCCGATTGCAACGGCAACGATAACCCTGTGTTTGATGAATTCATGCAGACAATGATACGCCATCTTGACGATAGTTCGGCAACGCGCTTATTAGGCGAGGTCATCGCACGCGCCGCCGTCCCCGGCAGTGTTTTGACCTTGCACGGCGATTTGGGCGCGGGCAAAACCACCTTGGCGCGCGGCATGTTGCACGGCTTGGGGTTTTTGGGCGCGGTGAAAAGTCCCACTTATTCGCTGGTTGAAGAATATCCGTTGCCGCAATGTTTTTTTTATCACTTTGATTTTTATCGAATGCGTGATCCCGCCGAATGGGACGATTCCGGCTTGCAGGATTATTTTCGTGCCAATGCCTTATGCGTGATTGAATGGGCAGAAAAGGCGGGCGATCGCCTGCCGCCGGTGGATTTGGCACTCACTTTAACGTTGGCGGATCAAGATGAAAATGCGCGAACGGCAACGATCAAAGCGTTGACACCCCGTGGGGAAACTTGGCTTGCCAAGATTGTACAAGGATGAGGAAAAGATGACGAATCCTAAGTCTTCTTCGCTTGTCTTTTCTCATCGTCGTCGCCTCTTGATCGGGTTGGCGTTGGCGGCAACGCCTTATCCTTCAATGGCGCAAACGCTTTTGTCGGCATCCCCTTCGCCGTCTTCGGCACGGTTTTGGTCGTCGGCGGAATACTCGCGTTTGGTCATCGAAACGCCGGAGCGATTGCCTTATCGCTTTTTTACGTTGACCGCCCCCAATCGGCTTGTTTTTGATTTTGACCGACGCGACATGGTGCAGGAGTTGATCGCGCTTTCGCGTCAAATCGAAGAAACGCATGATCCTTATATCGCGTCGCTTCGGTTGGGCGATCGTGAACAAGGCAAATTACGCTTGGTGTTGGATGTCAAAGACGCGGTTGACCCGCAAGTCTTTGAGTTGTCGCCGGTGGCAAACTTTGGGTATCGCCTGATTTTGGATGTTTATCCAAAATTATTGTTTGATCCTTTGTTGTGGCTGGTTCGTGAGTTTGAAGAACAGAATAATGTGGCGGCACTTGAATCCAAGTACGCAGACGATGAATCGCTTTTAAAACTTGTGCACGAATACGAGCAACGCGCCAAACCCGTTGGCGCCCCTTCTCAATCGGCTCCACAATCGACGACAAAAACGCCCTCGTCCCCCTCATCGCCGACAACGCCTGATCCGTCCGCGCCGGAAAAAGCCGGACAGGGCAAAAAACCCGCGCGCGCGATTATCGTGATGATCGACCCCGGTCACGGCGGCGAAGACCCCGGCGCCATCGGCAAACGCGGCACGATGGAAAAAAACGTCGTGTTGGCGATTGGCAAGCACTTAAAAAAAATCATCGACGCCGTGCCGAACATGCGCGCGGCTTTAACACGCGACGGCGATTATTTTGTCCCCTTGAACCAAAGGGTCGAAAAGGCGCGAAGGATCAAGGCGGATTTGATGGTGTCGATTCACGCAGACGCTTTTTCGCAACCCACAGCCTCCGGCTCGTCGGTGTTCGCGCTCTCCGAAAAGGGCGCGACTTCTTCGGCGGCGCGTTGGCTGGCGCAAAAAGAAAACGAAGCGGATTTAGTCGGTGGGATCAACATCAAAAAAGGCAAAGACATGTTGCTCGCCAAAACGCTGCTTGATTTATCGCAGGCGGCGCAGATCAAAAGCAGTTTGGACGTGGGCGCGCTGATTTTAAAAGCCTTGGCACGGCACAACGCCCTTCACCGAGGCGTGGTGGAGCAGGCATCTTTTGCCGTTTTAAAAGCGCCGGATATTCCTTCCATTCTTGTGGAGACGGCGTTTATTTCCAACCCGCAGGAAGAAGAAAAACTCCGCACCGCGACGCATCAACAACGTTTTGCCGAATCCATCGCGGAGGGTATTTTTCGGTTTTTTAAAGTGTAGATTCGGCAAACAGAGGTCAGGAATCAGGTATCAGGTATCAGAGGTCGTCATTCTGCGCGAAGCGGAGCGAAGTCGCAGAATCCAGCCCCCTTTATGAAAGGGGGTGGCAGGCGAAGCCTGACGGGGGTTTGCATCATCCGTTTTTTCCAAAAAATCGCGGGACAACCTTTGGTTGGGGCGGAACTTACTTTGCGAAGCAAAGTTAGTGGAGACCAAAACCAAAGGTTGAGGCGGAACGCACATTGCTACGCAAAGTTAGTGGAGACCAAAACCCCGACGATTTTTTGTAGGAAAGGCGGCATGGATTCTGCGACTGCGGGGCTTACGCCTCTTTCGCTTAAATGACGGTGTTTCTGATCCCTGACCTCTGATCCCTGAAACACAAACCCCCGGCTACTTCGTAGCCACCCCCTTTTATAAAGGGGGCTGGAGTTAGCGACTTCACTCGACGGCAAAACCCTTTACTTTGTTGCCGAACGCATGGCGTGGAATTGCGTCACAAAATCCGCAAATTGATCTTGGTCGATCGCGTCACGAATGTTTTGCATTAACTCCAAGTAGTAATACAAATTGTGAAGGGTGGCCAACCGCGCGCCTAAAATCTCTCCTGTTTTTTGCAAATGATAAAGATAGCTTCGCGTGAAATTTCTGCACGTATAGCATCCACAGGTTTCGTCGATGGGGGATAAATCTTCACGGTAACGCGCATTACGAATTTTAATGTCGCCAAACTTGGTGAAGATCCAACCGTTGCGCGCGTTTCGGGTGGGCATCACACAATCAAACATATCAATTCCGTGCGATACCCCCGCCACCAAATCTTCAGGCGTGCCCACGCCCATCAAGTAACGCGGTTGATGCGCCGGCAAGCGCGGGGCAACTTCAGACAACACACGCATCATTTCTTCTTTGGGTTCGCCCACCGAAAGCCCGCCGATGGCGTATCCGTGAAAACCGATCTTCGTTAATGCGTCAATGGAGGCGGCACGAAGATCAAGAAACATTCCGCCTTGCACAATGCCAAAAAGCGCGTTTTGATTATCAAGATTCACAAACGCGTTTTTGGAACGATCCGCCCAACGCATGGATAATTCCATCGACCGGGCGGCTTGATCGCGCGTCGCCGGGTAGGGCGTGCATTCGTCAAACGCCATGGCAATATCGGCATTCAACACCGTTTGAATCTCCATCGAAATTTCAGGCGTCAATAAGAGTTTGTCGCCGTTGATCGGAGATGAAAACGCCACGCCTTCTTCGCGGATTTTCCGCAAGGCGCCCAAGCTGAACACTTGAAAGCCGCCGGAATCGGTCAAGATCGGCTTATTCCAATTCATAAAGGCATGCAAACCTTGATGCGCGTTGATCACGGACAAGCCGGGACGAAGCCATAAATGAAAAGTATTGCCCAATATAATTTGGGCGTGAAGATCGGAAAGTTCATCCGGCGAGGTGGCTTTGACTGCCCCATACGTGCCGACCGGCATGAAAATCGGGGTTTCAACCACGCCGTGCGTTAATTGCAAAGTGCCGCGCCGCGCGTGATGAATGCGAGCATCGGTTTTGTTTAAGGTGAAATGAAAACTCATGATCGCTCCAAAAACATGGCGTCTCCGTAACTGAAAAAACGATAGCGTTTGTCAATGGCGTGCCGATACGCTTCGCGCAAAGTATCGTATCCGCCAAACGCAGAGACCAACATCATCAGCGTGGAACACGGCAGATGAAAGTTCGTCAACAAGGCATCCACCGCTTTAAACGTATAACCGGGATGTATAAAAATACGGGTTTCCGCGTCGCCGGCTTTAACGTTGCCGTTTTGATCCGCCGCCGATTCCAAAGCGCGCAACGAGGTGGTGCCGATGGCAATGACGCGCCCGTGGTTTCCTCGCGTTTGCGCAATTTTATCGCGCGTGGTTTCGTCAATCGTATAGTGTTCCGCGTGCATGACATGTTTAGAAATATCGTCTTCCTGCACGGGTTGGAACGTTCCCGCGCCGACATGTAAGGTGACATAGGCAATGTCCACGCCTTGTTGTTGTAAGACATTCATCAACGCCGTGTCAAAATGCAGCCCCGCCGTGGGGGCGGCCACCGCCCCCGGATGTCGCGCGTAGACCGTTTGATAACGTGATTCGTCGAAGACATCCGCGTCCCGTTTGATGTACGGAGGCAAGGGCATTTGCCCGTGCGCCTCCAACCATTTCACGACATCGTCCACGTGTTCAAAGCGAACCCGATAAAAACGATCGTGTCTGCCTAAAATACGCAGGCGGGCGATAGGATCGTTGATGGGAATGATTTCACTTTCTATCGCGGGCGGATGCGAGGCGCGCAGTTGAACTAACGCCTCGTGGGAGGATAAAAGCCGTTCGACCAAAAACTCCACCCGTCCGCCGGACGCTTTCTGACCAAAAAACCGCGCTTTGATCACGCGCGTGTCGTTCATCACCAATAAGTCTTTGGGGCGAAGTAAAGAGGGCAGGTCGGAAAAAACGAGGTCACGCAAGCTCGGCATTTGATGAGGCAAGACATGAAGAAGTCTGCTTTGCGTTCGGACAGCCGCCGGCGTTTGGGCAATCAAGTCCTCCGGTAAATCAAAATCAAAGTCGCTTCGGGTGAATGCGGTTTTCAAAGTCAAACGGGTCTTGGGTTAAAAAGGGCTTTATTGTATCTTTTATCCGTCGGCAAAAACCATTTTTGTCGCGGTTCGGGCGATCAGCCGCCGCCCCTTCTTCCAAGGAACAAGCGTAAAATCGCCCTTTTGACACCAACCCTTCCATGTATCGCGGTCGATTTGCACCTTCGCCCACCGGACACTTACACTTAGGTTCGCTTGTTGCCGCGATGGCAAGCTATTGTGACGCGCGGCATCATCATGGGCAATGGTTGCTTCGTATAGAAGACGTGGATCAATCGCGCTCTCATGAAGGCGTTGCCGATCACATCATCGCCACTTTGGCGCGGTACGGCTTTTTTTGGGATGAGCCGATTGTTTATCAATCCCAACGCACGGCACGCTATGATGCCGCGCTTGCCCGATTGATGGCCGCCCACCACGTTTATCGTTGTGTGTGTTCCCGACAAAAACTGCAAGGCTTGCCCAAAGGCGTCACCGGCGAACCGATTTATTCGCAAGATTGTCGTCACCTTTCCGATGAATCCTTGCGCAACGCCCGACATTTTGCGTGGCGCGTGAAAGTCGATACGCCGGCGCAAACGCATCCTCTCATCTCGTTTGAAGACAGAATCGCGGGGCGGTTCTCTCAAGATTTGGTCAAAGATCACGGCGACTTCATCGTGAAACGACGAGACGGTTATTATGCGTATCATTTATCTGTGGTTGTGGACGACGCCGAACAAAACATCACGCACATCGTGCGCGGTGCGGATTTATTGAACAACACGCCGCGTCACTTATGGTTAAACACCTTGTTGGGTTATCCAAACGCAAGCTATGCGCACGTGCCGGTGGTCACCAACGCGCGCGGCGAAAAGCTCTCCAAACAAACCTTGGCACCCATGTTGCCCGATGATCCGATGCCTTCGCTTTTGAAGGCATGGCAGTTTTTAGGGCAGGTTGACCCGGATCGAGGCTTTGACACCCCCGCCGCGTTTTGGGCGTGGGCTTTTGGGGCGTGGAGGGGATTCGCCCAAAAGTGAAAACCTACACTCGCGTGTTCGCCAAAAAGTGCTACTTTTTGGCGGTTGGAGTTAGCAAAAAAGTACGGGCAAAGCCCGATACTTTTTTGTAAAAACGGCGGAGCGGGACGCCGAGGGCGGCGTCCCCTACACAAAATAAATAAACGTGACCATTCTGCCGTCTTCTTTTGAGCGGCGGTATGAGAAAAAGCGCGCAGGATCGGAGTAGGTACAAAGACCGGCGGCGGCAATGTCGGCAACTCCCGCGCGTTTGAGTTTAAGGGTGGCCAATCCCTCTAAATCGGCGCACCATTTTTCTTCGTTAAGATTGGAACGCTTTTGCTTAAAACACCGCGCCGCGTCGGTGTCTTCCTGCGCGTTGAAGGCACAAAGGACCTCCGCGCCAACTTCAAACGCCTCTTTGCCGATGGCAGGCGCTATCCACGCGCAAAGCCGATCGGGTGGGACATTCATGGCGGCAAGGGTGGCTTCCAACACGCCTGCCGCCAACCCGCGCCAGCCGGCGTGCGCCGCGCCCAGCGTGCAAGAGTTCGGGTCAAAAAAAACAACCGGCAAACAATCCGCCGTTTGAATCGCCAACACTTTGCCGCGTTGACGGGTGACGATGGCGTCCGCGTGGGGCGGGGTGTGGCGTAGCGTTGCTAAAGGCGTGGCATCAGCGTCTGCCACCGTGATCCCGTGAACCTGATGCAACCAGACGGGCGGGGAGGGCAACCACAACGATAAGGGCGCGCCGGCATCGCAAAACGCACGTTCAATGGCCGCCCCTCGCGGGTGCGCGGGCGGATCAAAGTTGTCGGGTGTTGGGGAGGAAAAACGCTCTTGCCCCGTTGGCGTATGATCCCGGACAAAATGGCGCGTGGTGGTAAAAATGTGCGGTAAGCGAGAGGCATCTTGATCGCGGGTCCCCTGCCAAGATGAAAAATCCGGCGTGATGAACGCCGGATTTTTTTTAGGATCACAAAAAGGCATGACGCAACTTTCCTATGGGTTCGTCGACGCTTTGTCCTGACCGGCATTTTTAAAAGTGCCGGCGATGGAATATACAAAGGCATCATTCGACAAATATTGCCTGATGACGCGATGCACATCTTCCGCGGTGACGGCGGCGATTGCCTGATCACGCGCCAAAGATTCTTTCCATGTGCGGTTCAAAAAGAGTTGCGAGACCAAATTGCCTGCCTGCGCTTTGTCTTGCGCGCGCGCAATGGCGCGTTCTTCCAACAAAGATTTTTTTGCGTCTTCGATTTCTTTGGCGCTCGGTGCGGTGGACAAAGACTGCGCGAACACCGCATTGATGCCTTCCTCCACACGAGACAAATTTTGCGGCGCGAAAATCGCGTACACCAAAAACTTTGAGTTCGCGTCGATCGAGGAGGGCTGAAGGGCAGAACCCACGCTGTAACTCAAGCCGTCTTGGGTGCGCAAACGGTTCGGCAAACGCGATTCCGTCGAGCCGCCCAAAATTTGGTTGGCGACCAAAAGCGCGGCGAAGTCGGAATGCAGATCGTTGATCGGAATCGCACGGCTTGCCAGCAAAAACGCATTGGCTTTGTCCGGGGTTTCAGCCACAAGTTTGGTGGGGCTGATCTTTTGAAAAGGATCATCAACGCGCGCGTAGGGCGTTTTGGTGTCC
>JAIRPA010000164.1 GCA_031257235.1 Burkholderiales bacterium
ACGTGACGATCACGGTGAAGCTGATCTCTCCGATTGCGATGGAAGAAGGTTTGCGCTTTGCGATCCGGGAAGGTGGGCGCACGGTGGGAGCCGGTGTCGTCGCTAAGATTATTGAGTAAGTTTCTTTATTAGTAAGGTAAAGGAAGACGGATAAACTGTTCAGTCTCGAACGTTCGAGGCTGAACAGTTTTTTGAACGTAGGTCAGTAGCTCAATTGGCAGAGCGGCGGTCTCCAAAACCGCAGGTTGGGGGTTCGATTCCCTCCTGACCTGCCAACGTATCCGAAATAAACACATGACAGACAAACTTAAAATTGCCGGAGCCGTGCTTTGTATCGCGGTAGGGATGTGGGCGTTCTACCATTTCGCTGAAATGGCGTTGGGCTTGCGCGCGCTGATGGTGTTAGGCGGGCTGGTGCTTGGCGGTTTGTGTGCGTGGTGGTCTGTTCCGGGCAAGCGTTTTGTGACGTTTGCGCAAGAAGCATGGGTGGAAGGGCAGCGTGTGGCATGGCCGAGCCGCCAAGAAACCGTGCGTTCCACGTTGATCGTGTTTGCTTTTGTGGTGGTCATGTCCCTCTTTCTTTTTCTGGTCGATAAAATCATCGGCTGGTTGGTCAATTTGATTTTAGTCACGAATTAACGGAGCGTTCGATGAGCGAAAAAAAATGGTACGTCGTTCACGCGTACTCCGGTTTTGAAAAGTCTGTTCAACGGGCGTTGACCGAACGCATTGCGCGTTCGGGATTGGCTGATAAATTTGGTCAAATTTTGGTGCCGATTGAAGAAGTGGTTGAAATGAAAGCCGGTCAGAAGCACACCTCCGAGCGGAAATTCTTTCCCGGATATGTGTTGGTTGAAATGGAAATGACCGACGAAACCTGGCATTTGGTCAAAAGCACGCCGAAAATTACGGGCTTTGTCGGAGGGGTGGCCAATAAACCCGCGCCGATTTCCCAAAGAGAAGTTGATGCCATTGTGCATCAGATTCAGGAAGGCGTCGAAAAACCGAGACCTAAAATACTGTTCCAAACCGGAGAAACGGTGCGCGTGAAATCGGGTCCGTTTGCCGACTTCAACGGAACGGTGGAAGACGTGAATTACGAAAAAAGCAAGTTGCGTGTTGCGGTGGCTATTTTTGGTCGGGCAACGCCGGTGGATTTGGATTTTTCGCAAGTCGAAAAACCCTAACGTTTTTTGGGTTTGACGCGCCGATACGGTTCGGGCGCGTCAAATTTATTTTGAAAGAACCGTTGAAACAATGGGGAGAACGTTGGTTCGTGAGCACCCAAGGAGAAAAACATGGCAAAGAAAGTTGTCGGCTATATCAAGCTGCAAGTGCCGGCAGGTAAGGCAAATCCCAGCCCGCCGATTGGTCCCGCGTTAGGTCAGCGCGGTTTGAACATTATGGAATTCTGCAAGGCGTTTAACGCCGCCACGCAGAAAATGGAAGCCGGGCTTCCGATTCCCGTGGTTATTACTGCCTACGCGGATAAAAGTTTCACCTTTGTGATGAAAACGCCGCCGGCGACCGTCTTGATCAAAAAGGCGGCAAAAGTCGATAAAGGCAGCCCGAAACCGCATACCGACAAAGTCGGCAAATTAACCCGCGCTCAAGCAGAAGAAATCGCCAAAACCAAGCAGCCGGATTTAACGGCGGCAGATATGGACGCGGCGGTTCGCACGATTGCGGGGAGCGCGCGCAGTATGGGCATTACGGTGGAAGGGGTGAAATAATCATGGCAGAAGATAAAAAAGTGGTCAAACTCCCCGGTCACGGCAAAAGAATCAGCGCGTTGCGCGCCACCGTCGATCGTTCCAAACTGTATTCGGTTGAAGATGCGTTGACGCTGGCCAAAAAGAACGCCATCGCCAAATTCAATGAATCCATTGACGTGGCGGTGAACTTAGGTATTGATTCGCGCAAATCCGATCAAACCGTTCGCGGCTCGGTGGTATTGCCGGCAGGAACGGGTAAAACCGTGCGTGTTGCCGTGTTTGCGCAGGGCGACAAAGCCAAATTGGCGGAAGAAGCCGGCGCGGATGTTGTCGGCTTCGACGAATTGGCGGCGAAAGTCAAAGGCGGGTTTCTGGATTTCGACGTGGTGATCGCCACGCCGGACGCGATGAAAGTCGTCGGGCAATTAGGTCAGGTGTTGGGTCCGCGCGGTTTGATGCCGAACCCGAAAGTCGGCACGGTCTCGGCGGATGTGGTCACTGCCGTCAAAAACGCCAAAGCCGGTCAAGTGCAATACCGCGCCGATAAAGCCGGGATCATCCATTGCACGATTGGTCGCGCGTCGTTTTCGGTCGAGCAGTTGAAACAAAATCTGGTCGCCTTGATCGAGGCATTGAATAAATCCAAACCGGCGAGCTCCAAAGGGGTTTACCTGAGACGCTTGAGCGTTTCCAGCACGATGGGTGCCGGGGTGCGCGTTGAAATCGCCGGTTTGGTGAATACGGCGGCAGCTTAGTTGTCGTCTGATCGAATTTGAAGGGCGCGTGAGTTTTTCACGCGCGCCGTCAAAGACCGCAGGTGCCGGGCAACCGGCTTAAAAGCATGAGCTTCCTGCGCAGACGGTGTTCAAAGACAGGTTTTCCTGAAAGTGACACCGTAGCGAGGCGTGAAGGTTTTTTTTCGCGCCGGTGTTAAAGGTTGGATTCGAAAGAATCCGTTAATCAAGTGAGGTGGGCTTTGAGTCTTAATCTCGAACAAAAACAAGCTGTAGTTGCGGAAGTTGCGGCAAAAGTGGCAGACGCTCAAACGATCATCATCGCGGAAAATCGCGGGGTGACGGTGGGCGACATGACCCGCTTGCGCGCGCGCGCGCGCGAATCCGGCGTGTATTTCAAAGTTGTGAAAAACACGTTGGTGCGCCGTGCCGTGGTCGATACCCCGTTCTCGGTGCTTGCCGACAAAATGAGCGGTCCGCTCACGTACGGCATCAGTGCTGATCCGGTGGCCGCTGCAAAAGTGATGAGTGAGTTTGCCAAAGGCAATGATAAGTTCGTGGTGGTTGGCGGTGCGATGGCGGGTCAGTTGATGTCCGTTCAAGAGGTCAACGCATTGGCAGCGTTGCCGTCGCGCGATGAGCTTATTGCTAAGTTGATGGGCACGTTACAGGCGCCGATCACCAAGTTTGTTCGCACGTTGAATGAAGTGCCGGGCAAATTTGTACGTACCTTGGCAGCCGTTCGTGACGCTAAAGAAGCGGCATAAACTTTCCGTATTTTATTAATTCAATTTATTTTCAGGAGTAATCCATGTCTCAACAAAACGAAATTCTCGACAAAATTGCCGGTATGACCGTGCTTGAATTATCCGAGCTGATCAAAGCGATGGAAGAAAAATTCGGCGTTTCGGCGGCAGCGGCGGTAGCCGTTGCGGCTCCGGCAGGGGCGGCAGCCGCCGCAGCACCTGCTGAAGAGAAAACCGAATTTACCGTTGTTTTGGCCGCGGTAGGCGACAACAAAGTCAACGTGATTAAAGCG
>JAIRPA010000159.1 GCA_031257235.1 Burkholderiales bacterium
GCCCGTCAAACCGTTCACGGACTTACCTCAATTCGCGCTGGACATACAACGATTGTTTGTCGATAACCGCGAGTTAGGGCATTTGGAAATCGCCGCGCGTCCTGAGGGCGATGAGTGGATCATTGATGATTTGGAACTCAACAATACGGACGGCAAGGTTGCGGTGCGTGGGCGTTGGCGCGCGCCGGCAGGAGCAGGGCAGACCCAACTTTTGCTGGAGACCAACATCAAAAACGTCAATCGTTTTTTGACGCGCTTTGATATTCCCGAAGGCTTGGTGGCAAGCGACGCCATTGTGAGCGGTTATTTGCAATGGGACGACGCGCCGCACCGCTTGGATATTCAAACCTTGTCCGGTCATTTGGATATTGCCGTCGGGCGCGGACGCTTCACCAAAATTGATCCGGGCATCGGGCGTCTGCTGGCGGTGTTTTCGTTGCAGGCGTTGCCGCGTCGCATCACCTTGGATTTTCGTGACGTGTTCAGTGAAGGGTTTTCGTTTGATTCCATCAGCGGAAAAACAGGGATTGAGCACGGTATTTTGACGGCGAATAATCTGCTTTTAAACGGGCCTTCCGCCAAAGTCAAAATCAACGGACAGGTGGATTTGGTTCATGAAACGCAACAGTTGGACGTGTTTGTTCGCGCGAACATGAGCGAAACCCTTTCGGTGGGCGCGGCGGGCGCGTCGATGTTGGTGATTGGCAGTACGCCGATCGGTGCGGCGGCGATCGGATTGGGCGCGCTGGTCGGACAGCTCATGTTTGATGATCCGATCGGCAAAATGTTGAGCTTTGAATACCGCGTGGAAGGATCGTGGAACGAACCGGTCGTCGCCAAAAAAACCACCCCGGCACGAGACGCGGACGAAGCGCCGGCGGGGCCATAGCAGAGGGTTCGGCAAAAAGTGTTTCAGGGATCAGGGATCAGGAATCAGGAGTTCGCCCAAAAGTGAAAACCTACTTTTGGGCGGTGAGTGTTTCAGGGATCAGGAATCAGAGTGCCGTCATTTAAGCGCGCGTTTGCTTTAGCAAACGAAGTCGCAGAATCCACGCCGCCAAAAGCGGCGGACGCGCAAAGCGCGTCGTCATTCTCAACTTGATCCGCAATCCGGTTTTTCCGCCGTTTATACAAAAAAGTATCGGGCTTTGCCCGTACTTTTTTGCAAATCATCACCGGCAAAAAGTAGGTTTTCACTTTTTGCCGAATAGGTTACATATAAAGCCTTCCTGAAATGGCGCGATGCGGGAGGTCAATCAATAGTATTTTTGATTGGCGAGGGATGAGATCACGAAAAAGCGGATCACCGATGACTATTTCCAGCGTCGGGTCGGCAAGCGTCTCATAGGCCTCTTGTTCGGATTGAAACATTACATCATGCTCCGTTAAAAAAGATTGGGCTTCGGTAAAAAAACTGCCGACGCGCACGGGTTCGCATTCATTATCCTGCTCCAATCGGGCGCGCAAAGAGGCGCTGTGCAACCCTTCGCCGATGATCAGCGTTTTGGCGGTCGAAGGTTTCCCGTGAGAAGCAGACTCTAATTTAGGCGGCGGCGCAAACTGCATTTTTTCGGGAGGGTGATGCCCGGCGCACGCCGACTTTAGATAGTTCAATATTCGTGTTGTTTCATGTTCGCCTAACGGCAAACCCGCCACAAACGGCGTGCCGAATGTTTGGTATAAGTATCGGGCAAGCGGCAGAGCCGCCGCCGTGACCACCCAATTGACGGCGGCGTTGGGTGTGGTGCGCAAGGTTGTCAACGGTGAACGCATTCCCCAAACCGCGCCCACGTTTAAATGTTCTTTGTGCAAGAAGGCGATGATGGAATTTAAATACTTTTCGTCAAACCCGTCGAGCACCGACGCGCCCAAAATATTGACCGTATTTTTTAACGGTTCGGCTTTTGAGGGGTCAAGAAATTTTTTGGCGAGGGCAAGGTATGCGGATTTTTGCCCGACATCATAGTAAGCCAATCCGGTGGTCGGAAAGGATAAACAAGAACAACCGGTTCGGGTTTCCACTAAGGAGGCAAAGCCGGCAAAGTCAAAGCCGATGACCATCGGCACGGGGCTGCCGATGATCGCCACGCAGGGGGCATGGGTGCTTTTTAACGCGGTTTCAATTTTTGTGTAGAGTTTCTCGTCGTCGCCCATAATGGCGTCCATCTCACGAAGCCCTGAACAAAAAACAGGACTTTGACTGCCAAACCAGCGCGGTTCATCGTAGCCGGTGTAAGTGCCGGTGCAACCGGAGGCATCGTGAATGATCGTCAATGCTTCGATATCGTGAAAGACCGAGGCAACGCCGGAATAGTCCGGTGAAAGAGGCGGAAGACTGTATAGTAATTTACTCATCAATAGGTTTTTGTCGGTTGGGTAAAAAAATCATAGAAGCCGCATTTTCTACAAAAAAGTATCCGGCTTTGCCGGTACTTTTTTGGAAACTGCATCCGGCAAAAAGTCCCACTTTTTGCCGAACCCTCTGCCCCCCGAAACTCATACCACAAGCCCATACTCTTTGATTTGTTCCCGAAGGTTTTGATAAAGCGTCGAATGTTGATTTTGGGCGATTGCCTGACAGACGGCGTCTAAGATCATTTGAAATCCTTCAAACCCATAACGTTTCTCATCAAAAGCCAAGGGGACAGTGATCGGCGCGGCGGTCGCGTATGCGGCTTCAAAGCCAATGGCGACTTGGGAAAGCGGGGACACCGGACGCGCGCCGAACTTTTTGTGATGATTGGGGTTGGCAACGATGAGGTCTTTTTTTTGTGCGGACAATGCCCGGAAAGCGTATTCTTCGTGTGTGGGCAAATAGTTGGCGTAGATACGATTCACATTCACGCCCCCTTGAACCAAAGCCAACGCAAGACTAAACGGCGATGCGGTGACGGTTTGGTCTACGGCAACACTCATCCCTTTTAAGAGGATTGAGGTTTTGTGAAGCGCCTCGGTGGTTTTTTGCACGGCTAACGCAAAGTAATCGTGGGCTTTGATCGGGGCAGACGTGCCGGCATCGGAAAGCGGCGTTAAAAAATCAATGATCTCCTGATAGCGCGCCAATAGGGTTTTTTGATCATACGCAATCGGCGCATAGAGGGAAGGAATGTTTCGTTCATCGTTTAAAAATTGCGCGGCGGCAACGCCTTCCGGGCGAAGAAGAAGAGCGGCGGCACTTTTCGACAACGCCGTAAACGATTCAAAATCCTTGCAAAATTCAGGATGACACAAATGGTCAAACCCCAAGAAGCGTATTAAAGAGGCAAGCTCCGAATCCGCTTGGGGTGGGCTAAACGCGCCCAAGGCGATGATGTTTTTGTTTTTGGGGGCAGATGAGGCGGGCGGAAGAAATTCATAGAGTGCCTTTTGAACTTGTAGCATCGGCGTCATTTTGTTGTCGGTCATGATGGGGTTCATTCGCGTTAAGCGAATCGGCACCCGATGTTTTTGTTCAAGTGCCGCCATGATCGCGCTGTGGTCGCCGGCTAAAAGATCGTCGATACACGGCAAGAATAATAGGATTGCTTTAGGCGAAGGGGTGACACGAATCATCAAATCATCGACCGCGCGTGCGATTTCTTCGCTGTAGCCGCCCAAGACAATTTCGTGTTCGTCCACACACAAATAAGTAATTTTGTGACGATACCCTTGCTCGACGGCGGCAATGGCGCCGTGTCTGCCGCACGCCTCCGGGCAGACAAAAAGTAAATGGGTTTCAGGCAATAAGCACGCCACGCGAATCACACCCCAGCCGCCGTGTGCGGGGGAACAAAAGTGAAGGGTTGAATTCATGGCGGGTTTGCCTAAGACACGCTCAGGCGATAATGCCAAGTCGCCGATCGGCAACTCATCCGTTAAAGCCTCCGTGACATTAAGGCGGATACAGGGGGTATTCATGCGTTCATCACCTCTTTGGAGGGCAATAATTCAATATCGACAATGAGATTTTTGGCAATGTCTCGGTAAAGCTCGGCCAAAGGGCTGTCGGGAAAGGCTTCACACACGGTTTTGCCTAAAGCCTCCGCGTCTTGAATCAGCGAAGATCGCGGAATGTCTCCGATCATTTCGGTGCCGATTTCAAACAAGGCTTTGTGGACAATCATTGCTTCATCGGGAATCGCGCGGCGATTTAATATCATTCCTTTGAGTGTTGCGTAACGTCTGCCCGAAAAATTGCGGACGGCTTGCGCGATGTTGTGTGCGGCGTATAAAGACATCATCTCGCCGGAGCTGATGATGATGACCTCTTCCGCGTAGCCTTCGCGCATCGGCATTGCAAATCCGCCGCACACCACGTCACCCAAGACATCATACAAAACCACATCGGGTTTTAAGGTTTCAAAGGCTAATAAATCGTTTAACTTTTCAAAAGCGGCAATGATGCCGCGACCCGCGCAACCGATGCCGGGGGTCGGCCCGCCCGCTTCCACACAAAGAATGCCGTTGTAACCCTCTTTGACCAAGTCGGACAGTTGCGGCGACGTATTTTTGCGAAGCGTGTCTAAAACCGTGGGAATGCGATGACCGCCGTTTAAGGTGACGGTGGAGTCGGCTTTGGGATCACAGCCGATTTGCATGACTTTGAGCCCTAACTGTGTGAGCGCGGCAGAGAGGTTGGACACCGTGGTCGATTTTCCGATGCCGCCTTTGCCGTAGATCGCAATTTTTTTCATAAGCCTTGGTTTCCTTAGGTAAGGTCGGATGCTTTTTCAAAAGTATCCGTTTGAATAGGTTCGCGCGTGACGGTAAGATTTTGTCAGACATTAGACTTGATAAAAAATGATATTTATCAAGACGGCAAATCAGGGATCAGGGATCAGGGATCAGGGATCAGGGATCAGGGATCAGGGATCAGAGTACGTCATTTAAGCGCGCCCGAAGCGAAGTCGCAGAATTCACACGCAGGCAAAGGCTGCGTCATTGCGGGCTTGATCCGCAATCCGGTTTTTATCGCTTTTCGGGCGAGGCAAGCCTCGCCCCTACGCAAAAAAGGATCAGGCTTTGCCTGTCCTTTTTTTGCAAACTCCAACCGCCCAAAAGTAGGTTTTTACTTTTGGGCGCCCCCTGACTTCTGACCCCTGATTCCCCTTTCTCGCCAATCACGGTAAACTTCATGGTCTTTGATCAGGAAAGATTGGAATGACCACACCCCTATCTCCCGAACCGGCGGACGCCATTAAATTACATCGTGACGCCATTGACGCCATTGATGACGCGCTTTTATCTTTATTGAATGAGCGCGCGCAGCATGCCCGCGAAATTGGTCACATCAAAACCCAACAGACCGCGATTTGGCGTCCGGAGCGTGAAGCGCAGATTGTTCGCCGTTTACTCAATAACAACAAAGGGCCTCTTTCCGATGAAGCCATTGCTTTTTTGTGCCGGCAGGTGATGAGTGCCTGCCGCGCACTCGAAAAACCGCTTTCGATTGCTTATTTGGGACCCGCCGGCACCTTCAGTGAACAAGCCGTTTTAAGGCAGTTTGGTTTTTTTTGTGACGCCGTTGCCTTTCCGAGTTTGGACGACGCCTTAAAAAGCGCGGAAAAAGGGCAGTGCCATTATGCCGTTTTACCGATAGAAAACTCCACCGAGGGGGCGGTTGCCCGCACGCATGATTTGATGGTCACGACCCCCTTATCCGTGTGTGGCGAAATCAAATTGCGGATCAATCAAAATTTATTGTCCAAAGAAGCCTCTTGCGACACCATTCATCGCGTTTATTCGCATCCGCAATCTTTGGCGCAATGCGCGCGTTGGTTATCGCTTCATCTGCCCAACGCCGAGCGCGTTTCCGTAGGCAGCAACGCCGAAGCCGCGAAACGCGCGGCGGAAGAGCCGCAAACGGCGGCCATCGCCGGCGAGACGGCGGCATCCAATTACGAGCTGCACATTTTGCACGCGAATATCGAGGACATGCCCAACAACACCACGCGGTTTTGGGTGTTGGGCAACAACGCTCCCGCGCCGTCCGGCACCGACATGACCTCGCTGATCATGTCGGCGTCGCGCAATCAGTCCGGCGCGATTTACGCGCTTTTGGAGCCTTTTGCGAGAAATCAGGTGTCGTTGACGCGCTTGGAATCGCGTCCCGCCCACCTTTCCATGTGGGAATACTTCTTTTTTGTGGATGTTGAAGGGCATCGTGATGATCCGCCCGTGGCCGCGTCTCTCAAAGAATTACAAAAAATGTCCCCGTTTTTAAAAGTATTAGGTTCTTATCCGGCGGCACAAGTATGAACTTTGGCAAACTGGTCATTTTTGGCGTGGGCTTGATTGGCGGCTCGGTGGCGTTGGCGCTCAAAGGAAAAAACGCGGTCACGGAAGTGGTGGGGATCGGGCGAACAAAAGCCAATCTTCAAAGCGCGCTGACCTTAAACGTCATCGACCGTGCGGCAACGCTGGATGAAGACTGGGCGCGCGAGCTTGCTAACGCTAATATCGTATTGATCGCCGCGCCGGTGGCGCAAACCCACGCGTTACTTTCCCGCATTCTGCCGGTCTTAAACCCCACGGCGATCTTAACGGACGCGGGTAGCACGAAAGAAGACGTGATCGTTGCCGCAAAAAAAGCCTATGGGTTGACGCCGCGCGTCTCGTTATCGCAATTTGTTCCCGCGCATCCGATTGCCGGCACGGAACACTCCGGCGCCGCCGCCGCATTTGCCACGCTTTATCAGGGCAAAAAAACCATCATCACGCCCATAGAAGAGACCCACCCGAAAGCCGTCGATGTGGTGACTTCATTGTGGGAAACATGCGGATCGACGGTATACACCTTGCCCTACAAAACGCACGACGCGATTTTTGCCGCCGTTTCTCATTTGCCGCACATGGTGGGTTTTGCTTATGTGGCGGGTTTGGCAAGCCGGGACAACGCCGCGCAACTCTTTGATTTTACGGGGGGCGGCTTTAAGGATTTCACCCGTATTGCCGCGTCCTCGCCGGAAATGTGGCGCGACATCGCGCTTTCCAATAAAAACGCGTTGACGGATGAGATCAACGCGCTGATTCAAAATCTTGACGAACTGAAAAAAGAAATCGCCGACGATGCCGGCGACGCGCTTTTGTCTCGCTTTAGCGTTGCCGCGCGCGCAAGACAAGCTCTTAAATGAGACGGTCAACTACTTTTTCCGTTCCTGACGGACTTTGTTGATGACCTCTTCGATGCCCTTAAAAAAGGCTTCTTCTTTATTGAAGGCGCGCATATTGATTTCATATTTGCCGTCCACGTAAAAATGAGGCACTTCTTGAACGCGGTAATCTTTTTCGAGCGATTGACCTTGTTTTATTTTGCCAGCCACCGCAAACGAACGATACGTGTCTTGGGCTTTTTTGCGATCAATGCCGTTTTTGGAGACCCAATCCAAAAAAACTTTTTCGTCGGACAAGTCCACGTTTTGATGTTGGACAGCGTCAAATGCTTTCTCGGAAACCTCGTGTGCGCCCAGTGCGTCAAGCGTGTAGTAGGCGCGTCCTAAAGCCTCCCACGCGGGGCGTCCCCACGCCACCGGGACACGGACAAGAACGACATCTTTGGGTAATTTTTTCTCCCACGCGGCCACCGGAGCCGCCAAGGTGGCGCAGTGCGGGCAACCGTAAGAAAAAAATTCGAGAACTTCGATTTTGCCTTCCGTATTGACGGCGGCTTTTTGAGGGATGACACGGTATTGATTACCTTCCTCTAAAGCGGCATTTGCGGAAAAACTCACGCAAAGCAACAACAAAACAGCATAGAAACGATGCCAAGAAAAACGTGCGATGCTCATTATTGAATCTCCAAAAACTAGGTTAAGACTTACCGTGAAGCGTAAGGATTGCTAAATATACTCTTAAATACCCTATTGACGAAAGGTTAAAAGGCAAAGCAAAGACCGCGCCCACGCTCACTGCTGAACGACGGACGTTTGAAAATTGCGGCGTTCGACCTCGGTTTTGATTCTTGCCAAAATGGTTTCATCGGAAAAAGGACCAATTCTCACGCGGTAACGAATCCCGATATTCGGGATGTCCGTTTTTTGAACCGTGGCCTCCCAACCCAAAAGGGCTAAATCCACACGACGATTTTCCGCGTCCTCCGGTTTGGTAAACGAACCGACTTGCAACCAATGCGTGGATTTTGTTTCGGGGACGGACACGCTTGCCGTTTGAGGCGGCGGCGTGACGGCAACAGGCGGCGCGGATGGAGATTCCGGCGTGGTGGGCGTGGTGGCTACAATCGGCGCCTTGCCGTCCGGCACGGCGACCACCGCGGAGGCGGGGCGATTCACCGGCGGCGTGCCGGGAGTGGGGACTTGGGTGATGCCGGCCGAGCCTTCAGGCGGCACGGAATAGATGTCGGCAGGGACATCCGGCGCGGGGGGGGCGGCTACCGTGGATTCGGGATTGTCGCCGAATAATTCGCGCAAAGAGTTTTTATCGACCACCCATGCCGAAAAAATCGCCAAGCACAACCCTAAAACGACACCTAAAAAAATGCCGCTCCCAAAAACCTTGAACCCGGAACCCGATCGTCTGTCTCTCATCATTTTGATACCTAACACATAAAAGGTGAATATTGCTTGGGGTCGAATGAACTACATCGCCTGCGGCGCGGAAATACCCAATAAAGCCAGCGCGTTTTTCAATACCCGACCCGTTGCCGCCACCAGGCACAAACGCGCGTGACGCAAATCGGCGTCATCCACGATAAACCTTTCTGCATTGTAATAGCCATGAAAATCGCTCGCAAGGTCTCGTAAATAGGCAATGACATAATGCGGGGACAATTCTTTTGCCGCCACCGCCAAGGTGTCGGAATAATCGGTAAGCCGCCGTAACAACGCCGCCTCATGCGGGCGCGTCAACAAGTGAAAAGGGGCGTTTGTTGCCGATTGTGCCATCTTATTTTCGTCAACCTCTGCCTGTCTTAATACGGACATCGCCCGCGCATGCGCGTACTGCACGTAGTAAACGGGATTTTCTTCGGCTTTGGCGCGCGCCAAATCAATGTCAAACACAAACTCGGTATCGGCTTTGCGCATCGAAAGGAAGAAGCGCACGGCATCGCGCCCGACCTCGTCGATTAAGTCGCGCACGGTCACATAACTGCCGGCGCGTTTGGAAATTTTGACCTCTTCGCCGCCGCGCATCACCGTCACCATCTTGTGCAATACGTATTCGGGAAAGGCGTCGGGAATGCCCATATTGAGGGCGCGCAATCCGGCGCGAACGCGCGCAATGGTGCCGTGATGATCCGAGCCTTGAATGTTGATGGCGCGGGAATATCCGCGTTCCCATTTGGTGACATGGTAGGCAACGTCGGGGACAAAATAGGTATAACTGCCGTCGGCTTTGCGCATCACGCGGTCTTTGTCGTCGCCAAAGTCTGTGGTTTTAAGCCACAAAGCCCCGTCTTGTTCGTAGGTTTTGCCGGAGGCGATCAACTGATTGACGGTGGTGTCCACGCGTTTGTCCGTATAAAGCGAGCTTTCCAAGTAAAAATTGTCGAAGGCAACGCCAAAAGCGGTTAAGTCAACGTTTTGCTCATCGCGCAATGCCTTCACGGCAAAAGAACGGATGGCTTCCAAATCGTCTAAGTCGCCCGCTTTTTCGGACAAATAACGTTGGGCGATTTCAACAATGTATTCGCCGTGATAGCCGTTTTCGGGGAAGTCGAAAGGAATGCCGGACAGCGTTTTTGCGCGGGCTTGAACCGAAAGGGTTAAGTTATGAATCTGATTGCCGGCGTCATTGTAGTAAAACTCTCGATGAACGTTATAGTTTTGCGCGGACAAAATATTGGCGATGGCGTCGCCCAAGGCGGCTTGCCGCCCGTGACCGACGTGCAAAGGTCCCGTCGGGTTTGCCGAAACAAATTCGATCAAGGCCGATTGTCCGCGCCCCAAATCGCGGCAACCGTAGCGTTCTTTTTGGGCAAAAATTTGCGGGATGACGGCGGCGCGCGCCGATTCGGTCAAATAAACATTGATGAAGCCCGCGCCGGCAATCTCGGTGCGCGCGATGGTTGGCAGGGCAGGCAAGGCAGCTTTCATGCGTTGCGCGATTTCACGCGGATTTTTTTTGACGGCGCGCGCCAAAAGCATCGGCAAGGTGCAGGCGTAATCGCCGTGCGCGGCATTGGACGGGCGTTCCAAAAAGTTTGCCGCGTCGATGACAGGCGCGGCAGCGGTTATAAGATCGGGCGAAAAGGCGGTTACGGCCTGCCGCGCGGCGTCGCCAAACACCGACGACAATGAAGATTTAATGTCATTCACCGGAATTATCCAAAACGAAAGGTTGAATTATAGCGATTTTTACGAGCGCGCTTTATCAGAGGTCAGGAATCAGGGGTTAGGGGTTAGTGGTTAGGGGTTAGTGGTTAGTGGTCAGAAACACCGTCATTCTGCGCGAAGTTTGCTTTAGCAAACGAAGTCGCAGAATCCACACCGCCGTTTCTACAAAAAACCATCAGGGTTTCCCTGTGGTTTTTTGGAAATGATTACCGGCAAAAAGTAGGTTTTCACTTTTTGCCGAACCCCCTGATTCCTGACTTCTGATTCCCGACCCCCTGAACCCTGTTACAATCCATGTTATTTGTTTAATTCTGCTTAAACGAGCTTCGCACTTTTTATGACCACGCTACAAATCATCATGCTGGTTGCGGCGACCTTGTTGGTTGTTGGCGTCCTTTTTTATAACTTCATCTCTTTTAAACGGTTAAAACGCCAATACTTTGGTGACGAAAAAGAGTTGCCTGCCCCCAAACCCATCGCCATTGAGCCGCAAATACATCCGATCGAGCCGGTCATTGCCGAGCCGCCCAACGAAAGCGATGAACCCGACGAAATGGCGGAAGCCGTTTTAAGATTGCAACTGGGCGAACACGGGAACGTCTCCTCCGAGCTGGCGCAGAAAATGTTGAACACGCCCGGAAAATACGTGCGTATCTTATGGAAGTCTCGCGCAAAAACCGGCTGGGTGGCGCTCACGGAAATCACCACCATTTGCGCGTATTTAAATGAAGTCATTTCCGCTCCCAAAGCGGTCGCCGAGACGGGCAAAAGTCCTTCCTCTTTGGAAGATACGCTTGCTTTTTGTGTCCAGCTTGCCGCCACCGGTCACGTGACCACGGTGCAGGAGTTAGAGGCATTTCAAAAACACGTTCACGGAATCGCCAAAGCCTTGTCGGCGCAATACACGCCCTTTGATGTGACGGTGGAAGCGGATCGCGCCCATGCGTTGGATCGGGTGTGCGCGCAATTAGACATGCAAATCGCGCTCACCCTGCACGGCAAAGTCAGCCCCATTCCCGGAACGCAGCTCTTGCTGACCGCACAAAAGCAGGGCTTTGTGCTGGAACGCGGCGCGTTGCGCTTTCGGCATCACGATGCCGAGCTTTTCCGCATTGAAACCCACGACGGCAAACCCTTAACGGACGACTTTTTAAAATCTAAAGCCATACAAAATCCTGTCGTGTTGTTAGACATTCCCAAAGTGCCTCATCCCGAATTGGCTTTCGACGAATTAAGGCGGCAAACCCTCAAACTGACGCAAACCTTGGCGGCGCAGTTGATTGACGACAACACCAAGCCGATCAACGAACAGGGTTTGGAATTGTTGCGCAGCGAAGTTCAAAAATCCACGCACGCGATGCGACAAGTCGGCATTGAACCGGGGAGCGCGCGCGCGTTGCGATTGTTCGCGCGATAATCATGGGTGATCTTCATTGACTGTCTAGGAGTCCAACCCATGTCCGATCTTTTTGATCATTTGCCCGACACCCCCATTCACCCCATTTCAGAACCCGATGCCCAAAAGCGTTTAGAGGACTTAAAACGCAGGGTCGCCGAACACGATTACCACTATTATGTTGAAGACGCGCCCACCATCTCCGATTACGAATACGACGCGCTTTTTCGTGAAATCCAAACGTTGGAACAAGCGTTTCCTTCATTGCTGACGAGCGATTCGCCCACCCAACGTGTCGGCGGCGCCCCTTTGCCCGCGTTTGCTTCTGCCGTGCATCATGTGCCGATGCTCTCTTTGTCCAATGCGTTTACCGATGATGAAATTGTTGCGTTTGACAAGCGTGTGCGCGAGGCTTTGGACAACCATGATCACGCCGGCGATTTGGAATACGATTGCGGCGTTAAGTTTGACGGGCTTGCCGTCAATTTGCGTTTTGAGCACGGGGTGTTTGTGAACGGTGCCACACGCGGTGACGGCATCACCGGTGAAGACATCACCGCCAACTTAAAAACCATCCGTTCGATTCCGTTAAGCCTTGCCGACGCGCCGCCTTTAATTGAGGTGCGTGGTGAAGTGTTGATGCAGAAAAAAGATTTTGAAACCTTAAACGCGCAGCAATTGTCTCGCGGAGAAAAAACGTTTGTGAATCCGCGCAACGCGGCGGCAGGATCGTTGCGGCAGCTTGATCCCAAAATCACGGCAGAAAGAAGACTGACTTTTTTTGCCTATGGGGTCGGCGAAACCGATTGGGGGCAATGGTCACCGCCTCCAACGCAAAGTCTATTATTGGCATGGTTGAGTCGCCACCGGTTTTTAATCGGCGACGAACGAACGGTGGCGCGGTCGGTCGATGAGCTCTTGGCGTTTTATCGCGGCATTCAACAAAAAAGAAACGATCTTCCTTACGCGATTGACGGCGTTGTGTATAAAGTCAACCCGTTTCACCTGCAACCCATCATCGGCTTTGTGTCACGCGCGCCGCGTTTTGCCGTGGCGCACAAATTTCCTGCCGAAGAAATGAAATCCGTCATCTTGGATATTGACGTTCAAGTCGGGCGCACGGGAGTATTAACGCCGGTAGCGCGATTACAACCTACGTTTGTTGGCGGTGTGACCGTGACCAACGCCACCTTGCATAACGAAGACGAGATACGCGAAAAAAACATAAAAATCGGAGATACCGTGATCGTGCGCCGCGCCGGAGACGTGATCCCCGAAGTCGCACGTGTGGTTTTGGAGGCGCGCCCGAATGACGCGCGTGATTTTGTGATGCCCAAGACGTGTCCCGTGTGCGGTTCTCGGGTGATTCGCCAAGAAGACGAAGCCGCGGCACGGTGTACGGGCGGGCTTTATTGTGCCGCGCAAAGAAAGCAGGCGTTATTACATTTTGCCTCGCGTCGCGCGATGGACATCGAAGGGTTGGGTGAAAAAGTTGTCGATCAGTTGGTCAATCAATCTTTAATACAAACGCCGGCGGATATTTATCGGCTGACGTTAGAGACGGTTGCGGCACTCGATCGCATGGCAGAAAAAAGCGCGGCCAATTTACTTGCCGCCATCGAAAAGAGCAAACACACCACGCTTGCGCGCTTTATCTTTGCCTTGGGGATACGTCACGTGGGCGAACAAACCGCGCGCGATCTGGCGCAATCGTTGGGCTCATTAGAGGCGTTGATGCGTGCTTCCCTTGAACAATTGTTGGCGGTGTACGATGTGGGCGAAGTGATTGCCCAAAGTATTTTGCGTTTTTTCTCGGAGCCGCACAATCGTGAAGTCTTGGATCAGTTACTAAAAGCCGGCATTCATTGGGAGTCCCCGTCGATCACGGGAGGCACAGGCGTTTTATCCGGGAAAATTTTTGTCTTGACCGGGACACTCCCGACCTTGAGCCGGATGGAAGCCACCCAATTGATTGAGGCGGCGGGCGGCAAAGTTTCCGGCAGCGTCTCCAAGAAATCCCATTATGTCTTGGCGGGCGAAAACCCAGGCAGTACGCTGGCTAAAGCAGAAGCATTGAATATTACGATTATTGATGAGGCGCGATTAAAAGCGTTACTTTTAGGGGCATAAACCATGAAAATTTCCAAAGCTATTTTTCCGGTCGCGGGGTTTGGCAGTCGTTTTTTGCCGGCGACTAAAGCCAGTCCCAAAGAAATGTTGCCGATTGTCGATAAGCCTTTGATTCAATACGCCGTGGAAGAAGCGGCGGCGGCGGGGATCACCGATTTTATCTTCATCACCGGTCGGAACAAACGCGCGATTGAAGATCATTTCGATAAAGCCTACGAGCTTGAAAACGAGCTCGCGCTTAAAAATAAATCGACCTTATTAAACATTGTCCAAAGCGTGATGCCTGCCGGCACCAATTGTATTTATATTCGTCAACCGCAACCCTTGGGGCTGGGGCATGCGGTGTTGTGTGCGGCGCATGTGGTTTCCGATGAACCCTTTGCGGTGATCTTGGCGGACGATTTGATTCGCGCCCAAGAGCCGGTATTAAAACAAATGGTGGCGCGCGCCGAACATTTCTCTTCCTCGATCATTGGGGTGATGGATGTTCCGCCGGATGAAACGGATCGTTACGGAATTGTAGAAACCAAAAGCGCGGACGCTCGTCTAAACACCATGCCGATCACGCGCATCATCGAGAAACCCAAAAAAGGGTTGACCCGTTCTACCTTGGCGGTCGTCGGGCGTTACATCTTGTCGCCGCGCATCTTCCCGATATTGGCGGATTTGCCCATCGGTGCGATCGGAGAAATTCAATTGACCGACGGCATCGCGCGGCTACTCCAACACGAGCCGGTCATGGCGTATCGCTTTGACGGGCGACGCTATGATTGCGGTGATAAGTCCGGGTATCTTGAAGCCACCGTGGATTACGGTTTGGCGCACCCTGAAACGGGCGAACGTTTTAAGCGTTTCTTAAAAACCCTGAATATTTCTTGACCCAAACCCGTGTGTTTTTGTTTGTATGAAATAGGATCGTCGCGCCACTTTTAGAGGAAACAACACATGACTTTAAACGAACTTCGATATTTTATTGCCGTCGCCCGTGAGAAAAATTTTGGGCGCGCCGCCAACAAATGCTTTGTCACTCAGCCGGCTCTTTCGATTGCCATTCAAAAGCTCGAAGAAGAATTGGGCGTGGTGTTGTTTGAGCGCGGCAAGTCTGAAATATATTTAACGCCGATTGGCGAACAATTGTTGTTGCCGGCAACGCACATCTTAGACAGCGCGAAGTCGTTCAAAGAACAAGCCCGCGCCTGCGCCAATCCGCTTGAAGGCGCGTTAAAGCTGGGCGTTATTTTTACGGTGGCGCCTTATCTTTTGCCCGACCTGATTCCCGCGTTACACGCCATCGCGCCATTGATGCCGCTTGATCTTGAGGAAAATCTCACTGAAAATCTCGAAACCGCTTTGTCGGTCGGGGAGGTTGACGCCGCAATCATTGCCTTGCCCTACGAACAGCCCGGCATCATCACCGAATTTTTATACGATGAATCTTTTTGCGTGGTGGTGCCCAAAGATCATCCG
>JAIRPA010000198.1 GCA_031257235.1 Burkholderiales bacterium
TTGACCATGAATTTGGATAATCTCGCGCCGAGTTTTTCGATGAAAAATGTTTGGTCGAATAAAAAAGCGTCACGCGCGGCTTTAAACCCGACGCGCTCCCCCTCCCACGTTTCACGCAGAGGATTTTTATCGCGGCAAAAAAGGAAATGACGCGATTTTCCTTGTGCATTGACCAGAAGCACCAACACCGATTCCGGCTCGGAAAACCCCGTTAAATAATAGAAATTGCTTTCGCTTCGGTAAGGATAAAAAGTGGTGTGATTGCGGATGACCTCCGGCGCATTGGGAATCACCGCCACGCCGCCGCCGTAGGTTTCCGCCAAAATGTTGGCAAGCATGTCGCGGCGATCACGATAAACGCGCGTTTCGGTCATAGTGTTCATGTCAAATTCTTTATGGTCCAGGGGTTCGGCAAAAAGTGAAAACCTACTTTTTGCCGGTAAAAGCCACCAAAAAATCGCGGGGAGACCCCGACGATTTTTTGTGGAAAAGGCGGCACGGCTTCTGCGACTTCGTTTGCTAAAGCAAACTGCGCGCTTAAATGACGGCGCTCTGATTCCTGATGACTGACCTCTGATTCCTTTCTACTTTACACCCAGCACATAATCCACGATCGTCTTCATGTCCTGATCGTTGATGTTTTTGTTGGGCATCATCGGCATGGAACCCCAAACGCCTTTACTGCCGTTTTTGATGCTCTCGCCGATTTTTGCTCCTGCCGTCGCATTGCCCGCGTATTTCTTGGCGATGTCCTGAAACGAGGGACCAATGGCTTTGGCGTCCACCTTGTGACAAGCATTGCAACGATATTTCAATACCAACGCCGCACCGTCTTCTGCCGCGGCAAAGCTCGTCATCGCCAACGAACTCATGAAGAATACACACCACAACAACCCTTTTTTCATTATTGCCTCCTTGATGAAAACCGTTTTTCGATTTTAGCCCTATTTGCCAAAAAGTATTACACTCCGACACGAAAAGGTTTTTCTTACCGATTCAAATGACCAAAAAAGCATCTTTAATGAAACACGGCACTTTAGGTTTATTAGGCGGAACGTTTGATCCGATTCACAACGGACACTTATGGGTCGCGCGGGAATCCGCCACACGCTTGTCGCTGGATTCCGTGCGTTTGATTCCGTGCGGCGTCCCGACGCATCGGCGATCGCCCATGGCATCCGCGCAAGACCGCGTGGCGATGCTTGAAGCGGCATTGCAAGAGCAAAACCGAAAAAAAGTTTCCTTTCCGAAAATCATCATCGACACGCGCGAGATTATTTCGTCCTCCCCCAACTACACCCACACTACGCTCTCTTCTTTGAGAAGAGAAAATCCCAACGCCGCGTTGATTTGGCTGATGGGAGAAGATGCTTTTTTAGGATTGTCCCACTGGTATCGCTGGCAAAATTTGTTTGATCTGGCGCATTTTGTTGTCTTTGCGCGGGAAAACGCCGCCACCTTGGACGGCGCACCCGACGCCCTGCCCAAAGAACTGCGCGAAGTCTTGGCAACGCGGGAAATCGATAACCCCGCGTTATTGTCCGCCTCTCGCTTCGGCGCCGTTTATCGGATGAAATTACCGCCGTTTGAGGTTTCTTCTTCCGATATTCGCACGGCGTTGGCGCGTCAAGACTTATCGGCGTTGGAACATTTGCTTCCGAAATCGGTTTTAGCCTATATTGTCGGGCATCGTCTTTATTCATCACTATGAAAGTATCCGCATGAAACCTGTCAGTCTTAAAAAATTAGAATCCGTTGCCGTTGCCGCGCTCAAAGACATTAAAGCGCAAAACATCACCGTATTAAACGTGCGCGAATTAACGCCGCTTTATGATTTACTCATCATTGCCTCCGCACAATCGGCGCGCCAAACCAAAGCGCTGGCCAACTTGGTGCGCGAAAAGGTCAAAGCCGTCGGCGGCACGATTGTCGGGGTGGAAGGCGAAGAAGCCGGCGAATGGGTGCTGGTGGACTGCGGCGACTTAGTCGTTCACATCATGCAACCCGCCATCCGCGAGTATTACAACTTAGAAGCCTTGTGGACGCCGCCCGTGCCCGTCAGAAAAGCGGCACCGGACAAAACCTCCGCCGACGCGCCTATTAAGAAAGCCAAAAAGACCGCGAGAAAATCGGCAACCTCTGCCGCCAAAACCGCGTCAAAAAAACCCGCCAAAACCGCGGCAAAATCATCGGTAAAAAAACCGGCTAAAAAGTCCGCCAAAAAAATCTCGGTTTCCTCCGCGAAAAAAATCACTTAACGCACAAAGTCTTGCTCCATGAGACTACACATTGTCGCGTCCGCGCATAAACTGCCCGATTGGGTGACGGAAGGGGTTGCCGATTATGCGCGGCGCTTCCCGCGCGATTGGTCGCTGACGGTCTTAGAATTAAAAGCCGAACCGCGCGATCGCGGCAAAACCGTCGCGCAAATCTTGGCGGCGGAAGCCTTGCGGATTGAATCGGGTATTGCCACTGCCTCCAAAAACGCGCGTCGTGTGGTGTTGGACGAGCGCGGCACCTCATGGAGCACCAAAACGCTGGCGGAAAAATTATCCGGCTGGCGCGACGAGGCGCGCGATGTCGTGTTTGTCGTCGGTAGCGCGGATGGCTTAGACCCCGCATTGAAAACCCGCGCCGATGATTTATGGTCGCTTTCGGCGGCAACTTTACCCCACGGGTTGGCCAGACTGATTTTGGTGGAGCAACTCTACCGCGCCATTTCGATCATCAACCATCATCCGTATCATCGGGAATAAACCAAATTCGGCAAAAAGTAAAAATCTACACTCAACGCCAAAAAGTAAACCCCTACTTTTTGGCGGTTTGAGTTTTGGGCAGTTCGGGTTTGCCGGTAATCATTTCCAAAAAAAGGACAGGCAAAGCCTGATCCTTTTTTTATATAAACGGCGGAAAAACCGGATTGCGGGTCGGAGCCCGCAATGACGACGCGCTTTGCGCGTCCGCCGCCAAAGGCTGCGTGTGGATTCTGCGACTGCGAAGCTTACGCCTCTTGCGCTTAAATGACGGCGTTACTGATCTCTAACCACTAACCACTAACCACTAACCTCTGACCTCTGATCCCTGAAACGCAATCCGGTTTTATCGCCTTTTCTGCAAAAAATCGTCGGGGTCTCCCCGCGATTTTTTGGTTATTATTTACCGGCAAAAAGTAGGGGTTTACTTTTTGCCGAACCCTCTGATCCCCTGTAAAATACCCCCTTCGCCGGACACCGGCACCGTTCATTCGTAGGTAATCAGATGCTGTTTGGAGAAAAAGACAAGGCTTTTGCGAATCCGGCGGGGCAAAAGCCTCCTTCACGGTTGATGCGGCTTGTGCATGAGGCGTGGTGGATGGTGTTGTTGGTCGTTGTGGTGTATTTCTCACTGATTTTCTCAACCTATGACAAAAACGATCCCGGGTGGTCGGTCTCCAGCGGTTCGCAGCAAATTCACAACGCGGGCGGTATTGTCGGTGCATGGCTTGCCGATCTTTTATTTTTTCTTCTAGGCAGTGCCGCGTGGTGGATTCCCATCACCGGCGTCATCATGCTCGTGGTCAGTTTTTTACGGATGCGCGCGGGAGAAGATGTCAAACCGGAGTATTCCGTCGGTCTCGCGTGGATCGGTTTCGCGCTTTTGCTTATTGCCAGCGCCACCATTGAGGCCACGCATCCACATTTGTCGCCAAGCTCGGTGTTGCGCCAGCCCGGTGGCATCATCGGTCAAACCTTAAATCACTTGATCACCCCGTTGATTGGCGTGGACGGCGCCGGCTTATTGTGGGTGGCGTTCTGGGCGGTCGGGCTCTCGTTTTTCACCGGCATTTCATGGCTGACGGTTGCCGAGCGTGTCGGCTTGTGGGCGGAACATTTGTGGCTGGCACTCATCAAAGCCATTAAAGAACGGCGCGACCGCAAAATCGGGCAGCAGGTTTTTGCCGAACGCGAAATCACGGTGGCGCACTCTGAAAGCACGCCGCGCGAGCCTATTTTGGTCGTGCCGCCGGTCACGGAGATTCAAACCTCTTCCCGGGTGGCCAAAGAAAAACTCCTGCCGCTTTTTAAACATTTGCCCGGACAGGCAACGTTGCCGCCGCTCTCGCTTTTGGATTCCTCGTCAAAAAAAACCGAAAGCGTCAGCCAAGAAACTTTGGAATTTACTTCGCGTCTGATCGAACGAAAGTTGGCGGATTTTGGCGTGATGGTCAAAGTGTTGGCGGCGTATCCCGGACCCGTCATCACGCGCTTTGAGGTTGAGCCTGCCGTGGGCGTCAAAGGCAATCAGATCGTCAACTTGGTCAAAGATTTGGCGCGCGCGTTGTCGGTGGTCTCGATTCGCGTGGTGGAAACCATTCCGGGCAAAAGCTGTATGGCTTTAGAGTTGCCCAACCCGAAGCGGCAAATCGTGCGCTTGGTTGAAATTTTATCTTCGACCAATTACAACGAAGCGGCAAGCCATGTCACCTTGGGTTTAGGCAAAGACATTGCGGGCAATCCTATCGTGGCGGACTTAGCCAAAATGCCGCACTTGTTGGTCGCGGGGACCACCGGCTCCGGAAAATCCGTCGCCGTGAACGCGATGATTTTGTCGCTTTTGTACAAAGCCGAACCCTCGCAGGTGCGGCTTTTGTTGATCGACCCCAAGATGTTAGAGCTCTCCATTTACGCCGACATTCCTCATCTGCTCTGCCCTGTGGTCACGGACATGCACTTAGCCCCTGTCGCGCTCAATTGGTGTGTCGGGGAAATGGAGCGTCGTTATAAATTGATGTCGCAGTTTTCGGTGCGCAATCTGGCGGGCTTCAATCACAAAGTGGCGGAGGCAAAAAAAGCAAAACATCCCTTGATGGATCCCTTCGCCCTACCGGAAGAACCTATCGAGCTTCAGGAATTGCCGCAGATTGTGGTGGTCATCGACGAGCTGGCCGATTTGATGATGGTGGCGGGCAAAAAACTCGAAGAATTGATCGCGCGGGTGGCGCAAAAAGCGCGCGCCGCCGGCATTCATTTAATCATCGCCACGCAACGTCCCAGCGTGGACGTGATCACCGGTCTCATCAAGGCAAACATCCCGACACGAATTGCCTTTCAAGTCGCCAGCCGCGTGGATTCGCGCACGATTCTGGATCAAATGGGGGCGGAAGCCTTATTGGGTCAAGGCGACATGCTTTATCTGCCGCCCGGGTCCGGCTTTCCGCAACGGGTACACGGCGCGTTTGTCTCGGACGAAGAAGTCCAGCGCGTGGTTTCGTTTTTGAAGGAAAGCGGCGAGCCGGACTATATCGAAGGTGTCTTGGAAGCCGGTGATGATGCGTCCGATGAAGGCGGCGGCGGCGATATGGTCGCGGATGCCGAATCCGATCCCTTATACGATCGCGCGGTGGCGTTGGTGTTGAAGTCGCGCCGCCCAACGATTTCTTGGGTACAAAGAAATTTAAGTGTCGGCTATAACCGCGCGGCGCGCATGATCGAGCAAATGGAACGTGCGGGTTTGGTCTCTCCGATGCAAAATAACGGCAACCGCGAAGTCTTGGCGCCTGCCCCTAAGGATGAAGCATGACCGTGACAAAAACTTTTTTAACGCTGACTTTAGCGTTCTTGGCTTTAGTGATTCAACCCTCGCCCGCCCGGGCAAAGGATGCGCGCGATGATTTGCGTGCGTTTTTGACGCGAACTCAAACGGTCAAAACTTCATTTTTTCAAACCACCTTCGACAAAAACGGCAAAGTCACGCAAACCTCCGAGGGCATACTGTTAATCGCGCGTCCTGATCGCTTTCGTTGGGAAACCACCAAACCCTTCCCGCAGTTGATTGTGGGGGGGGCCTCCCACGTCTGGTTTTTTGATCCCGATTTAAATCAGGTGATCGTTCGCTCGCGCGAGGAAGCCTTAGGCGGCACGCCCGCCGCGCTTTTGTCCGGCAATGTGGATGTGGCGCGCGCGTTTACGCTTTCTGCCCTCCCTGATCAAGACGGTATTGCCTGGGTCAACGCTGTCCCGAAAGAATCCGGGGCTAATTTCTCAAGCGTCAAGATAGGGTTTCAAAACGGGCGCTTGGCACTCTTGGAAGTCACGGACGCTTTTTTACAAAAGATCGTCACGAAGTTCATGGATGTTGAAGAAAACACCGCCCTCCCCGATCGGCAATTCACCTTCACCCCCCCTAAAGACGCTGACGTGATTCGATAAAAAAGGCGGCAAAAAGCGTTTCAGGGTATCAGGTATCAGGTATCAGAAACACCGTCATTTAAGCGCAAGAGGCTTAAGCCTCGCAGTCGCAGAATCCACCCCGCCTTTCCTACAAAAAATCGTCGGGGTTTCCCCGCGATTTTTTGGAAATCCCAACCGGCAAAAAGTAGGTTTTTACTTTTTGCCGAACAAAATAAAAGCCCGCATGAAAGCGGGCTTTTTGGGGTATGTCAGAACGACTGCCGATTACTTGAGCTTGGTTTCTTTGTACGCCACGTGTTTACGCGCGACAGGATCAAATTTTTTGATCTCTATTTTGTCGGGCGTCGTTTTTTTATTTTTGGTGGTGGTATAAAAATGACCGGTACCGGCGGTGGATTCGAGTTTGATTTTTTCACGCATGATGAATGCCTTTCAATTAAACGTGTTGACCTTGTTCGCGCAAGTCCGCGATCACCGCGTCAATGCCTTTTTTGTCGATGGTGCGCAACGCAGCAGTGGTCAACCGCAAGGTCACATACCGGTTTTCGCTCTCAACCCAAATACGACGACGTTGCAAATTCGGCAAAAAACGACGTTTGGTCTTGTTGTTCGCGTGAGAAACTTTATGCCCGACCATCGGGGCTTTTCCTGTAACTTGGCAAACTCGTGCCATGATCGGCTCCTAAAAATTCGATTAAATGATGCAAAAAATTGGAAGAAAAAACGCCTAAGGATCAGACCTACGGCGTCGAAAACGCAAGATTATCGTCGAAATCCGACAAAAAAGCAAGGGTCGCACAAACAATTGCCGCATTTACATCCGGTTTTTCTCCAACCACGACATCAACCGATCGGTCGCGCCCCGATGCTCTGCCAAAAACGCCTCTCCGGCATGAATCATTTTATTTTGCTTGTCTTTGTCATTCAAAAGAACGGCGACTTCCTCGATGAGCGATGCCGCGCTTTCGACGCGAACGGCTGCCCCCGCCCAAACCGCCAGCTGCGCTATTTCCTGAAAGTTAAACGTGTGCGCGCCGATCAGGGTGGGCGTTTTTGCCGCGAGCGGCTCAATTAAATTTTGCCCGCCCAAAGGCAGTAAACTGCCGCCGACAAAAGCGATATCCGCCGCTAAATAGTAAGCAAGCATTTCTCCCATCGAATCCCCGATCACATATTTGACGTGATCGGGAACGTCGATGTTTTGGCTTCTCGTCACAAAGGCAAGTTCGCGCTCTTTGAGCAAAGCGGCGACGGCTTTGAAGCGTTCGGGATGACGCGGCACGATCACCGTGACCGCGTTTTCGGGCAGCGTCGCTTGGGAAAGCGCGTCTAACACAAGCGTTTCCTCACCTTCGCGCGTGGAGGCCGCCAGAAAAATCGGGCGACGACGTTCCCCGCCAAAGCGCGCGCGAAACGTCTCTCCCAATCCCTGTTGGTTGGAGGGAATCGCCACATCAAATTTAACGTTGCCGGTGACCGTAATGTTGTTCGCGCCGACGGCGGCAAGCCTTGTGGCATCCGCTTTTGTTTGCGCCGCCACGCCGGATAACGCGGCAAAAATCGGGCGCGTGAACGCGGCGTGCTTTGCATACCCTTTGGCCGAGCGCTCGGACAAACGGGCGTTGATCAAAAAAGCGGGAATGGACGCGCGACGGCACGATTCAATCATCGTCGGCCAGACTTCCGTTTCCATCAACAGCGCGGCTTTGGGGCGAAAATGCTTTA
>JAIRPA010000011.1 GCA_031257235.1 Burkholderiales bacterium
GCCGACCTTGGTTCAAGACATTAAAATCCGTGAGTATTTAAAGAAGAAGCTCGTTCAGGCATCGGTATCGAAAATCACGATCAAACGTACCGCCAAGAGCGCGAAGATCACCATTCACAGCGCGCGCCCGGGGGTTGTTATCGGGCATAAAGGCGAAGATATCGGCAAGTTGCGCGATGAAATTCGCCGGCTTGCGGGCAGTGACGCGATTGAAGTCGGTATTGAAGAGGTGCGTAAGCCTGAGGTAGACGCAACCTTGATTGCCGCGTCGATTGCCAAACAGCTGGAAAGCCGCATTATGTTCCGCCGTGCGATGAAACGCGCGATGCAAAACGCGATGCGCGGTGTGTTAGGCATCAAGGTGATGAGCGCGGGTCGTTTGAACGGTGCGGAAATCGCGCGTAGCGAATGGTATCGTGAAGGGCGTGTGCCGTTGCACACGTTGCGCGCCAACATCGATTATGGTCAAGCCGAAGCGCGTACGACGTATGGCGTCATCGGTATTAAAGTTTGGGTATTCAAAGGCGAAACGTTGACATCCGCTGCCGAGCAGGCAAAAGAGGCAGTGGCGGAAGAGGTGACTCAACCGCAGAATCGGAAACGTCCCCGTCGTGTAGGAGCGAAAAATGCTACAACCGGCTAGAAGAAAATACCGTAAAGAGCAAAAAGGTCGCAATCGCGGTCTGGCGACGGTAGGCAATAAAGTGAGTTTCGGATCGTTTGGTTTAAAAGCGATCACGCGCGGTCGTTTGACGGCGCGTCAGATCGAAGCGGCGCGTCGTGCAATGACGCGTCACATCAAACGGGGCGGTCGTATTTGGATTCGTGTCTTTCCCGATAAACCGATTTCCACCAAGCCGGCGGAAGTTCGTATGGGTAGCGGCAAAGGAACCCCTGAGTTTTACGTTGCTGAAATCCAACCGGGAAAAGTGTTGTACGAAATGGACGGCGTGGACGAAGCGTTGGCGCGTGAAGCGTTCGCGCTGGCGGCGGCAAAACTTCCGTTTCGCACAATTTTTGTCCAACGTTTGATCGGCTGATAAGGAGAGATCATGGATAAAAATGCGAGAAAAGAACTCAAAACGAAAGACGTTGAGTCATTGAACAAAGAGTTGCATGCCTTGTTGAAAGAACAGTTCAATTTGCGTATGCAGAAGGCTACCCAGCAATTGCAAAACACACAGAAATTGAAATTTGTGCGTCGTGACATTGCGCGGGTTCGGACTTACATCAGTCAGAAGGCGGGGCAGCAAGCATGACCGAACAAATGAATCAAGCGGCGGAAACGAAAATCGCCAATACTTTAGTCGGGCGTGTTGTCAGCGATAAACGCGACAAAACCATCACGTTGTTGGTGGAACGCCGTGTCAAACATCCGCTGTATGGCAAAGTTGTGATTCGTTCGCGGAAATATCAAGCGCACGATGAAGAGAACGCTTGCCATGTCGGTGATTTGGTTGAAATCAAACCGACGCGCAAAATCTCCAAGACGAAATCTTGGGAAGTGTTGCGGTTGGTGGAAAAAGCAACGGTGTGATTTAAGTTGACCTTGAAGCGTTGGCGTTTTATTCAATAAACGTTGATTGCTCCATTAAAAAATAAAACGCGGCATTTCAACATGCCGCGTTTTGTTTTTTTAGGAATCAGAAATCGTCATTCTGCGCGTAGTTTGCTTTAGCAAACGAAGTCGCAGAATCCACGCCGCCGTTTTTGAAAAAAGGATCAGGCTTTGCCTGTCCTTTTTTGGGAAGTTCTTACCGGCAAAAAGTAGGTTTTTACTTTTTGCCGCTCACATATCAGCTCACAACGGCACGGTTTTCAATACTTCTTCGACCGTGGTGACGCCTTCGATGATTTTTAACGCGCCGGAGACGCGCAACGGGTGCATTCCGTGTTTATAAGCCTCGTCGCGCAATTCATAATCTTCCGCGTGTTTTTGCGTCAAAAGCCGCACGTTTGCCGCCATTTCCATGACTTCGTATAACCCGACCCGTCCACGATACCCCGTCATTCGGCAATCCACACAACCGACGGCGCGATACACGTTTTGAGGACGCGGAATGTTAAAGCCGCGCGTCAATGCTTCCCATTCGGAATCGTCAATGTCGCCGTCGGGTTTTTTGCAATTGGGACAAAGGGTGCGCGCCAACCGTTGCGCCACCACGCCCAATAAGGTTGAATTGATCAAATATCCGGGGACGCCTAAATCCAAAAGCCGCGTGATGGCCGAGGGCGCGTCATTGGTGTGCAACGTGGAGAGCACCAAGTGCCCTGTCAATGCCGCTTGTACCGCCATTTCCGCGGTTTCCTTGTCTCTGATTTCGCCGACCATGATGATGTCCGGGTCTTGCCGCAAGAGGGTGCGCACGCCGGTGGCAAAGTCCACGCCGATGGAGGACTGCACCTGCATTTGATTGATCAAGGGTTCGATCATTTCGATGGGGTCTTCGATCGTGCACACATTGACTTCCGGTTTGGCGAGTAAGCGCAAGGTCGAATAAAGCGTGGTGGTTTTTCCGGAGCCGGTGGGACCGGTCACCAAAATAATTCCGTTGGCGGCGGTGATGAATTTATCCCATAATTCGCGGTCGGTTTCCGAGAAACCTAAATCCGTAAAACTACGCACCAAGACTTCCGGCGTGAAAATCCGCATCACGATTTTTTCGCCGAACGCAGTCGGCATGGTGGAGACGCGCAAGTCGATCTCTTTGCCGCTT
>JAIRPA010000057.1 GCA_031257235.1 Burkholderiales bacterium
CGATAGAAGGTCTTTTTGATCCCGATATTGTTTGGCCGGAGGGCGCTGCATTTCGTGCGTATGTTGAGCCGGATGGTTACGAATTGAAGTACCCGGAAATGTTCTTAACCAAAGCAGAGCTTTACGACTATTTGCAAAAAGGGATTGACGCATTTTTGGAACGACACCCTGACAAATTGAATTTGGTAGAGCCTCTTATAAATCTGATGAAAGAGCAAACGGGGCAAAAGTTTGATAAGCCTTATCGTGAGTTGTTTCCCTATTTTGTCTGCCCATATTGTAAACGTGAGAGTGCATATTCGCATGGCTTTACTAATCCGGCAACAATTTTTATTGTAGACCCTAAGTCCGGTAGTTGGAGAATACAAGCGCCAGATGAAAAGTTTACCTACAAAGAAGGGGGCGAAGAAGAGTGTCCCGTGTGTCTTTGGTTGGCGAATGGTGCCGAAAACGAAGCGCCCGAATTTGTTCCAAATCCACAAGATAAGAACCCCGATCAGGCGCAGGAAGCCTATACACAATTTGTTGAGTTGGTGAAACGTGCGCGTGTTGCAGGGGGGAAGTCATCAGGATGAATGAAGGGGCGAACTGTGTTCGCCCGAAAAAACCGGATTGCGGATCAAGTCCGCAATGACGACGCGCTTTGCGCGTCCGCCGCCCTTTTGGCGGCGTGGATTTTGCGACTTCGCGCAGAATGACGAGGTGAGAGATTGCGGGTTGTTTGCGGGACGCTTGATGCCGGCGTGACCTCTGATCCCTGAAACGCAGAATCCACTCCGCCTTTTGCGGGACGGGCGAGGCAAGACTCGCCCCTACGACGCGCAATGCGCATCACGGCGTTAAACAATAAGCGCCACAATCACACCGCCTTTTAACAAGAAAATGCTTACGTCGTTACCGGAGGGGTTTGTTTGTCGCCAATTCACGACAAATTTCATAAAAAGACCAACGGTTTAGGCAGGATTGCGTCAAAATTGGCTGTAATTTGCCGTAATGTATTGCCCTGTTGTGTAAAATGGAACGCTTGATTTCAAATAAGCCACGCGAGCGCAAAGCGCATCGTTTTTTATGAGCGAAATAACTTCCGACATAGCGAACTTAACCGATGTTTCTTTCGGTTATGACGAATCGCGTCTCATCCTAGACGGCATTTCGATGTCGTTCCCGCGCGGCAAAGTCATTGCCATCATGGGCGGTTCGGGCTGTGGCAAAACCACCATTCTGCGGCTCTTGGCGGGGCAGGTCACGCCTCGCTTGGGGGAGGTCGATTTCAACGGACGGTCGGTGGCGCGGTTGAGTAAAAAAGAGTTGTACGCCATGCGGCGGCAAATCGGGTTTTTATTTCAGTTCGGCGCGCTTTTTTCTGATCTCTCAGTTTTTGAAAATGTGGCGTTCCCCATTCGAGAACATCTCAACCTGCCCGAAGAAATGATTCGTGATTTGGTTTTGATGAAGTTAAACGCGGTCGGTTTGCGCGGCGCGGCGTCGTTATTCACTAATGAGCTCTCCGGCGGCATGGCGCGACGAGTGGCGTTGGCGCGGGCGATTGCGTTGGATCCGCTTTTGATGTTGTACGACGAACCGTTCACGGGGCTTGACCCGATTTCTTTGGGCGTGGTCGGGCAATTGATTCGACAGCTCAACGACGCGCTCGGCACCACCTCCGTCTTGGTGACGCACGATGTGGTCGAATCGTTGAAAATCGTCGATTATGTCTACTTTATCGGTAAAGGATGCGTGTTGGCGTCGGGAACGCCGGAAGAAATTTCTCACACCACCGATCCTTTCGTCAAACAATTCATTCACGGGGAGCCCGACGGTCCCGTGCCGTTGCACATGAAAGCACCGGAGTTAAGCGCGGATTTTTTCGGAGGCGCGCACGCATGAAGATGTTAATCGAAGGCTTGCGCGGTTTGGGCAGAGAAACTCAGGCCATCTTGACGCGTTTGGGTTTTATCGCACGGTTTTTCGTGGCGTTGATTCGCCGAACGCCGGAATCGTTTGTGCGCGCGTCTTTAACCTTGCGCGAGATTTATTTTTCGGGGGTTTTGTCCCTGGCCATCATTCTGGTGTCGGGGCTTTTCATCGGGATGGTGTTGGCGCTTCAGGGGTACGATATTTTGAGTACCTACGGCGCGGGCGATTCTTTGGGCGTATTGGTGGCATTGTCACTCTTGCGGGAGTTGGGTCCCGTGGTGGCCGCACTCTTGTTTGCCGGACGCGCGGGCAGTGCCATTACCGCCGAGATCGGGTTGATGAAAGCCACCGAACAATTAGACGCGATGGACATGATGGCCGTCGATCCGATTTCGCGCGTTGCCGCGCCGCGTTTTTGGGGCGGGATGATCTCGATGCCGCTCTTGGCGGCGATGTTCTCGGCGGCGGCGATATTAGGCGCGTACGCCATTGCCGTGCCTTTGATCGGGATGGACAGTGGCGCGTTTTGGGGCAACATGCAGGCAGCGGTTGACGTGCGTGTCGATATTTTAAACAGCATCGTCAAAAGTCTGGTGTTCGGCACCTTGGTTTTGTTGATCGCGGTGTTTGAAGGGTACGATGCCAAACCGACCGCCGAAGGCGTGTCGAGCGCCACCACCAAAACCGTGGTGTATTCGTCGCTTGCCATTTTGGCGGCGGACTTTATTTTGACGATTTTTATGTTTCGCGGAGTTTGATATGAAACGGGCGACCATTGATTTATGGGTAGGTATTTTTGTCGTGCTGGGGCTTGTCGCGTTGTTGTTTTTGGCACTTCAGGTCGGCAACTTGGCAAGCGTCGGGCGTGAGGCAAAAACCTATCGGATCGAAGCGCATTTCGATAACATCGGCGGGTTAAAACCGCGCGCGCCGGTCAAAGCGGCGGGGGTGGTGGTCGGAAGGGTCGAGCAAATCCGTTTTGATCCGAAATTGTATGAAGCCGTGGCGGTGATGAACATCAACGAAAAGTATTCGTTTACCACCGATACGTTAGCGTCCGTGTTGACCTCCGGTTTATTGGGCGAAGTGTACATTGGCTTGGATGTCGGCGGCAGTGAAGAAATGTTGGTCAACGGTTCCGTGTTGCCGCGAACACAAACACAATCGGCTGTCGTTCTGGAAAAACTGATCGGTCAGTTTTTCCTGCGTGAATCGACAGCGTCTTCAGGGGGGAAATAATTAAAATGAAGCGAGCCGTCGCCGTCGTTTTGTTATGGGGGTCGTTATCCGGGTGCGCGACCACCGGAACCCTTTCCGGAGATGATCCGTTAGAGCCGGTCAACCGCGCGATGTTTGCGGTCAACGAACCGATCGAAAAGTTTGTCATGCGTCCGGTGGTGACGGTTTATACCACAGTGACGCCCAACATCATACAAACCATCATCGGCAATATTTTCGATAACATCGGCGATCTTTTTTCGGGGTTGGCGGGAGTTTTGCAAGGGAAGTTTGACGAGGCAGGGCATGATTTCGGGCGCGTGATTATCAACACGAGTTTTGGTTTGGGAGGCATGATTGATTTTGCCTCCGACGCCGGCATTCCGCGCGGGCAACAAGACTTAGGCATGGTCTTGGCGCATTACGGTGTAGGTCCCCGCCCGTATTTGTTTGTGCCGTTGTTGGGTCCGATGACGGCGCGTGACGGTGTGGGGCGTGCGGCGGGGTCTTTTCTTTCGCCCACGCAGTGGTTGAACGTGCCGACGCGCAATGTCACCTGGGGTTTGGCGACGATCGACAGCATGGCCGCCGGCGTTAAAATGCTGGATACGCTGGATACGGCGGCGCTGGATCGTTACGCCTTCATCAGAAACGCTTATCTTCAACGCCGCGCTTACCAAACCGGGCAGGCGCCGTACAAAACAAGCGATGATGAAGATTTGAGTGATTTATTCGACGAAGAGGAAAAATGATGATTCGCAAATGGATACTTTTTATCGTGACCGCGTTTTTTGCGGGATGGGCATGCGCCCAGAGCGATGCGCCAATCTCGCCTGACGTGTTGGTGCAGCAAACCGTGGATGAAGTCTTAACGCTCATTAAAACCGATCCGCAAATGCAGGCGGGCAACGTCAAACGGATCAACGAAGTCTTGGATGAAAAGTTGATCGGTCGTTTTGATTTTCGGCGGATGACCATTTTGGCGATGGGGCGCAATTGGCGGGATGCCACGCCCGATCAACAAAAAGCGTTGGTGGATGAATTCAAAACCTTGTTGGTGCGCACCTATTCAAAAGCCCTGACCCAATTTAAAAACGACACCATCGTTGTGAAACCCCTGCGCGCGGCCAATGACGCCAAAGACGTGGTGGTGCGCTCCGAATTTCAACGCAAAGGCGATAAACCGATTCCGGTGGATTATAGTTTGGTGCGCGCCAATGACGGACAATGGCGTTGCTACGATATTATTGTCGGCGGGGTATCGCTGGTGACCAACTACCGCGATGATTTTAATTTCAGAGTCAAAGAGACCGGCATTGACGGTTTAATCAAAGCTCTTGCCGATAAAAATCGTGCGTTGGCGCCTTGATCTCTCCTAAAAAAACCATGAACACACCCACACCCGGACTTTCCGATATTTCGCTTTCCAATGAAAACGGAACATGGTGTTTTCGCGGGCACATCACGCAAAATAACGCGAATACCGCTTTTTTGTTGAGCGCGAATTCCTTGTTGCCCGAATCGGGCGTGGTCGATTTTTCCGGTGTTTCAAAAGCGGATTCGACGGCGTTGAGTTTGATGTTGGCGATCACCCGACGCGCGAATCGGCAAGCGGCAAAACTTGCGTTTCGCGGGGTGTCCGATAATTTAAAAACACTGGCGCGGGTGTACGGCATTGAACATCTTTTCTTACGTTCTTTAAAATGACGCAGCTATTCACTGTTGCAATTACGGATATATATCGCGCATTAGTGCGTTTGCCGCTTGCGGGGTTGTTGGGGTGGCAGGATTTGCGGCAACGGTATCGACGCTCCACCTTAGGTCCCTTTTGGCTGACCATCAGTCAAGGCGTGATGATCGGCATGATGGGCGTTTTGTTTTCGCAGATTTTTAAAACCGAGATTGAAGAGTTTTTGCCGTTCATCGCCATCGGGATGATTATGTGGGGTTATATTTCATCCACCATCATCGAAAGCGGCATGGTGTTCGTGGCGTCAGAAGGGATTATCAAACAATTGCCGATTCCGATTTTCACCCACGTGTTGCGCATGATGTGGCGCAACATTTTGATTTTCGGGCATAACTTATTGATCGTCCCCTTGGTTTTGTTGGCAGTCCAAAAATCCTTGGGATGGGTGGCGTTGTGGTCGATTCCCGGATTTATCTTGGTCACGGTCAATCTGACATGGATTGTTCTTTTGTTCGGCATTTTGTGTACCCGTTATCGAGACATGCCGCAGATTGTCGCCAGCCTTGTTCAGGTGGTGTTTTTCTTAACGCCGATTATGTGGATGCCGAAATTGCTCCCTGAGCGAACGGGGGCTTATCTTTTGGACTTCAATCCGTTTTATCACTTATTGAGTATTGTGCGTGAGCCTATCTTGGGTGCCATGCCCTCTTTATTGAATTGGGGGGTATCGTTGGGGCTTGCCGTGGCGGGTTGGGGAGTCGCGCTGTTGTTTTACGGGCGTTATAAAGCGCGCGTTCCTTATTGGTTATAGTTATGGCGTTGATTGAATTTAAAGACGTATGCGCGGATTTCCCGATTTATAACGCAAACGGGCGTTCTTTAAAGCGGCGACTCATCGAGGTTGCCACCGGCGGCAAATTGGGCGCGGACACTCACGGTCGCGTGGTGGTGCGCGCGTTGGACGGAATCAGTTTTTCGTTCAAAGACGGAGATCGCGTCGGATTGATCGGACACAACGGCGCCGGCAAAAGCACCTTACTGCGCATGTTAAGCGGCGTTTATAAGCCCTCTTTAGGGTCGATACGTCTTGAAGGCGAAATCGGTTCGCTGATTGATATTTCTTTAGGGATTGATCCTGAAGCCAGCGGGCGTGAGAATATATTTTTACGCGCGGCGCTTTTGGGCATGAAAAATTCTCAAATCAAAGAACGCTTAAACGAGATCATCGACTTTTCCGAGCTGGGCGATTTTGTCGATATGCCGGTGCGCACCTATTCTTCGGGGATGCACTTGCGTCTCGCGTTTTCGGTGTCCACCATTGTGCGTCCTGAAATTTTATTGATGGATGAATGGCTTTCGGTGGGCGATGAAAATTTCAAACACAAAGCGGAGGCAAGAATGGCGGAGCTTGTTCAAAACACGCGCATTTTGGTGATTGCCTCGCACGACCGCAAAATGATTGAGCACAATTGCAATCGCGCGATTTTGCTGGAGCACGGCAAAATCAAAATGGACGCTTCCCCGAAAGAGGTGTGTTCGGCGTATTTTGGGTAGCAAGGTCGCGCCTAAAACCCAAAAGTGCAAGGGGACGGACTTCTCCGTCCGGAAAAGGCGCAAACCCCCGTCAGGCTAAAGCCTGCCACCCCCTTTTGTGGAACGCCCAAAAGTGAAAACCTACTTTTGGGCGGTGTGGGCTACCAAAAAAGGATAGGCAAAGCCTGATCCTTTTTTGTGGGAACGGCGGGAAAACCGGATTGCGGATCAAGTCCGCAATGAGGGTGCTTCTGATTCCTGATACCTGACCTCTGATCCCTGTATTACTTTTTGCCGAACCCCGAAACCCTGATTTGCGCTATCCTTGATAAAAATCCACAGGATATGACTATGATTTTTGTGACAGGCGGCGCGGGGTTTATCGGCGCAAATTTTGTATTGAATTGGTTGGCGCGCGGCAAAGAGCCGGTCACCACCCTCGATAAATTAACCTACGCCGGCCGAATCGAAAACTTGGCGACGGTTAAAGATCATCCGAACCATACTTTTGTTCAGGCAGACATCAACGACGCGGCAACCTTGGGCGCGTTACTGCACCGCGATCGCCCGCGTGCCATCATTCATTTCGCGGCGGAAACGCACGTGGATCGATCGATTCAATCGCCCGCCGTGTTTGCCGAAACCAATGTGCAAGGCACGTTCAGACTTTTGGAAGCGGCGCGGGGGTATTGGATAACCTTATCGGATGCGGATCGTGAAGCGTTTCGTTTTATTCATATTTCCACCGATGAAGTGTTTGGATCGCTGACCGCCACCGCGCCCTCGTTTACCGAACAATCGCCTTATGCGCCCAATAGCCCTTACAGTGCCTCCAAAGCCGCTGCCGATCATTTCGCACGCGCGTATTTTCAAACGTATGGTTTTCCGACGATGATTGTGCGCGGCTCAAATACTTATGGTCCCCGACAATATCCCGAAAAACTCATCCCGCGAACGATAGCGCGCGCCTTGCAAGAACAACACGTTCCTATTTACGGCAACGGCAGCAACATTCGGGATTGGTTGTATGTGGATGATTTTTGCGCGGCGGTCACCGCGGCGTTGGCGCACGGAAAACCGGGCGAGTCTTATAACATCGGCGGCATGAGCGAACGCGCCAACATCGACATCGTGACGTGGATATTAACGAGGCTGGATAAACTTTCGCCGCGCAAGTCCGGTCAATCGTATACGGCGCTTTTGACTTTTGTGGCCAATCGCGCGGGGCATGATTTTCGGTATTCGGTCGCCACGTATAAAAGTCAATATCAATTGGGGTGGACACCCCAAACCGCCTTGCCCGCGGGGCTTGCCGCCACGATCGAATGGTTTTTGAATCATCCGGAGGGGCTTGAGACCGACGATGAAGATGAGGAATGGACTTAAAAACGTATGCAAATCACACGAACACTGTTGCCGGACATTATTTTGATCACGCCCGATGTTTATCGAGACGCGCGCGGTTATTTTTTTGAAAGTTATAACGAGAAGGTTTATCAAGAAGCAGGCATTGCCGCGCGGTTTGTTCAGACGTGTCATTCGTATTCCGTGAAAAACACCTTGCGCGGATTACATTATCAAAAACCGCATCCGCAAGGCAAATTGATCGGTGTGGTCAAAGGCGCGATACGCGACTTGGTGGTTGATGTACGTCGGGCATCGCCCACGTTTGGTCAACATATTGAAATACGATTATCTGACAATCTTCCTCAAATGTTGTGGATCCCCGAAGGGTTTGCGCACGGTTTTTTGACCGTCAGTGATGAAGCCCATATTTTGTATCAAGTCACCGATTTTTATTTTCCGAAAGACGAGCGTGTTCTTTTATGGAACGATCCCGCTTTGGGCATCCCTTGGAACATCGCCGATCCGATTCTTTCCGACAAAGATAAAAACGGAACGCTTTTATCGGCTCTGGAAACGTATTGATTTTTCTTTATACCCGAATCTGCCCGCTGCCCAACACAATCCACTTTTGAGTCGTCAATCCTTCCAGCCCGACCGGACCCCGCGCATGGAGTTTATTGGTCGAGATGCCGATTTCCGCGCCCAACCCATATTCAAACCCGTCCGCAAACCGTGTGGAGGCATTCACCATCACCGAGCTTGAATCGACTTCACGCAAGAACCGTTGTGCCAAAGTATCGTTTTCGGTGACGATGGCGTCCGTATGATGTGACCCATAAGTATGGATGTGATCCAGCGCGTCGTCGAAGGAATCCACAATTTTGATCGACACAATCGGCGCGGAATATTCGGTTCGCCAATCTTCTTCCGTGGCTTCTTTCATTGAAGGAAAAATCGCACGCGAACGCGGACAACCGCGCATCTCCACCCCTTTTTGTTCATAAATACTACATAAGGGAGGCAATACTTTTTCGGCTATCGAGCGATGAACCAATAAGGTTTCCATCGTGTTGCAGGGGGCGTAACGTTGCGTTTTCGCGTTATCCGCAATGATCACGGCGCGGTCAACATCGGCAGATTCGTCAACATAAACATGGCAAATACCGTCTAAATGTTTGATGACCGGCACTTTGGCTTCAAGGCTGATGCGTTCAATCAAACTTTTCCCGCCGCGCGGGATGATCACATCAAGGTGAGTCTCGTCTTGGATCATCAAACGCACGGCGTCTCGATCCGGTGTTTCAATCAATTGCACAATGTCTGTCGGCAAATGCGCCGCAATCAAACCCTGATGCACACATTCTAATATTGCACGATTCGAGCGAAGGGACTCAGAGCCGCCGCGCAAGATGACCGCGTTGCCGGCTTTAAGACACAAGCCGGCGGCGTCTGCCGTTACATTCGGGCGCGCTTCGTAAATCATCCCGATCACGCCCAGCGGCACACGCATCTTGCCGACTTTAATCCCCGACGGGCGTTCCGATAAGTTTGAGACCTCGCCAACCGGATCGGGCAACGCCGCAATTTGGGTTAAACCTTCCGCCATCAATGTCAGGGTTTTGTGCGTCAAGGTCAAGCGATCAATAAACGCCGCGTCCATGCCTTTCTCTTGGGCAAGACGAATGTCCTCTTGATTGGCGGCAAAAAGCGCGTCTTGATTGCTGATGATTGCCTTGGCCATCGCCGACAAAGCAAGGTTTTTAGCTTCTGTGGAGGCGCGGGCAATGACGGGAGACGCCTTTCTCGCGGACGCCCCGATTTGATTCATGTATTCGGAAACAAGAAGTGAGTTTTGCATGGTGTGTTATGTGGGAAGTTTGGTTTGTCTGGGGGTTAATTGATAACGCCGCGTTTTTCTCTCTCCTTTTGTTTCAAGAGCGTTTTTATCGGTGAGTTTGCGCAGTAGCCGTTTGGTTGTTGATTCCGACATTCCCGTACATTTTCGTGCGTCGGCATTTGTCACATAGCCTTGGTTTTCAAAAAGAGGTAACAAAGCAAGCAAAAAAGCCTCTTCGTTATCGGTCAGTTTATCGGTCAGTTTATCGGTCAGTTTTGTCCTGTTTTTGACAACGTTTCCCCGCGTGTTGTTTGATTTGTTTTTGATCAGAGTAGCATTTGCTTCTAAGCGCGCTTTTATTATTCCTCTGACGACTAGAGGACGCTCAAACGTTACCACAAAAAAACCGGAAGCGTCGGAAAAATCAAACCTCGGCTCACTAACCTTTGCTTTTTGTGTCTGAATTCTCATAAGGTTAATTCCTAAACCCGCCTCTTCAACGTAGCGAATACGGTGAAGCAAGCTGACAATGCCGGAATTTCGTGTAAGGGGATGAAGCACGACCATTTTGATCAAACCTATATCGGCAGTATTTCCACTGTCGCGCCTTCGGGTAATGCGCCGCAATCTTGCGGCAGGACAATAAAACAATTGGCGCGCGCCATCGAGGACAAAATCCCGGAGCCTTGTTCGGCGTCCGGCGTGACGACGGTTTTGCCGTCTCGCGTTTCGCAAAAGCCGCGCTGAAATTCGGTGCGCCCTTTCGCCTTTTTGGTGCCGCGCGTTAAAGTGGCGTGAAACGTCAAAGGCGGCACAAGGGTTTGCCCTTGTAAGATCAAAAGCGCGTCGCGCACAAATTGCGTGAAGGTGACGACGGCGGAAACCGGGTTGCCCGGCAGCCCGAAAAAAACCGCGTTGTCGATCACACCAAACGCGAGCGGACGCCCCGGTTTCATGGCAATCCGCCAAAACAAAATTTCGCCGCGCGCTTTTAACGCGGTTTTAATATAATCCGCGTCGCCCACCGAAACGCCGCCGATGGTCATCACCACATCGGCGTTTTTGGCGGCGACGAATAATTTCTCTTCGAGTTTTTGAACATCGTCGGGAGCCGTGCCCAAGTCGATGGCGATGAAGTTATTTTCCGTTAAAAGGGCGTCGAGCGCATAGCGGTTACTGTCGTAAATTTTGCCGAATTGAAGCGGCGCGCCGATAGGCGTTAATTCGTCCCCGTTAGAAAAAAACGCGACGCGCAATTTTCGATAGACCGACACCTCGGTGATTCCCAAAGACGCCAACATGCCGATCATCGGCGCGGTGATGCGAACGCCCGCGCGAAAAACCGTGTCGCCTTTTTTGATGTCCTCGCCGGCGCGCCGACAATTTTGTCCTGATGCCGAAACCGCGCCGGCTTCAATACGCACCGTGCCGTTTTCTTCCGTGGTTCTTTCCTGCATGACGACCGTGTCCGCGCCTTCGGGAATCGTCGCGCCGGTCATGATGCGCGCGCATTCCCCGGCGTTGAGTTTGCCCTCAAAAGGATGACCCGCAAACGAGGCGCCGACACGTGTCAACGAGGTTGATGCGTTGGGGTGAAGATCGGCAAAAAGAAGGGCGTAACCGTCCATGGCCGAGTTATCAAAAGAAGGCACGTTGATCGGCGAGACGATCGGCTCTGCCAACACGCGGTGTAACGCACACTTTAAGGCAACGCGCTCGACGCCGCAGACGGGCGACAAGGTTTGTCGGATGAAAGCGCGCGCTTTTTCAACCGGCATGGAGTTGGGATCATAATCTTCGGCGGCGGCAAGCGTGGATAAGGTTTCTAATGTATTCATGGCAAAATCCTTTAAGTCATCATTGTTCAAAAGTCTTATATCGTTTCACGCGGCGCTTTCGGAATCACACGCACGGTAATGATGCGCGGACCTTTCATCTGTTTTGCTTCAATATCGAATTGATGAAAAGAAACCCGCGCGCCTTCTTTGGGGACATCGTTTAAGCGTTGCATGATTAAGCCGCCGACAGAATCCACGCCCGTTTCTTCAATATCAATGCCGAGCGCCTGCTCCAACGAAAAAATAGAAAGACTGCCTTTGCCGATTAAAGAACCGTCGGGCAGTTTTGTCCATTCGTGGCGGGGTTGCTTGAATTCGTCGTGAATCTCGCCTACCAAGGCACTCAATAAATTGTCTAGGGTGATGAATCCGAGCGGACGCCCTTGTTGGGTCGTCACCACCGTAAAATGCGGCGCGCCGGAACGAAAACGTCGGAAAAGCTCGGTGGCCGGCAAATGGGTGGAAATCGGTTCTATCGGACGGGCAAGCGAGCGAAGAGAAAAGGGCGCTTTGTTGCGCGTGGCGGAAAAAGCGTCTTTGACGTGAATGATCCCGATGACCTTGCCTTCGCGGTCAAGCAAAGGGTAACGCGAAAAACGCGATTGAATCATTTTGGCGATGTTGGTGTCGGTGTCTTCCGTTTCGGAAAGCCATACCATTTCGTTGGCAGGGCGCATTAAGTCGCCGACATCCAAGTCGCCGAAATCCAAGGCTTGCGCCAACACGTGCCATTCATCTTTGGAAAAACGATTGTTGAGTCGATTACCGCGCAAAATCATTTTTAATTCTTCGGTGGCGTATTCACTGTCTTGTTGCTTGGCAAGGTCAAGCCCCATGAGGCGTAACAACGCGCCCGCGCTGTGATTCAAAAACCAAATCGCCGGAAACATCATCCAATAAAAGGCGTAAAGCAAAGGTGCTGTCCAGATGCCGATTTTTTCGGCTTGACGAATCGCCAACGATTTGGGCGCCTGTTCGCCCGCCACAATGTGCAGGTAAGAAATCAGCGAAAACGCGATGAAAAATGAAACGCCGTGCAAAACACTTTCGTTTTCGATGCCCAGCGCGGTGAGTGGAGCCACCAAAATGCGCGCAAAAGCCGGTTCGCCGATCCAGCCCAAACCCAAAGACGCCGCCGTGATGCCCAGCTGACAAGCGGATAAATAGGCGTCCGGATCAAGATGAACTTTTAAAAGGATGCGTCCGCGCCAACCGTATTGTTTGGCGATGGTTTGAACGCGCGTGCGGCGCAGTTTGACCAGCCCAAATTCGGCGGCAACAAAATAGCCGTTTAGCGCGATCAACGCGAAAGCGGCAAGAATCATCATCAGGTTAGACAACGTACACTCAAAATAGAATAAAGGTTGAAGTGTATCATTGCGTTTCGGAAATCAGGAATCAGAGGTCAGGGATCAGGAATCCGGGGTTCGGCAAAAAGTAAACCCCTACTTTTTGCCAGCATAAATTTCCAAAAAATCGCGGGGGGACCCCGACGATTTTTTGTAAAAAGGGCGCAAGCGGGCGAGGCAAGCCACGCCCTACATTCGGGACGCTGTGGACAGCGTCCCGTACGTCTGACCCCTGATTCCTGACTTCTGATCCCTGAAACCCAATCCGGTTTTATCGCGATTTTTTGGAAAATCCAAAACGACAAAAAGTTGGAGATAGGTTTAAAAATGTCATCAAATTCGGTTAATTTATTGGAAAACATCCCTAACGCCGCTCATCTCGGCGACTATTCGTCGGAATGCGCGGCATTTGACGGCTCGGCGTGTCTGTGTGCCGTCGGCAAGGTCGGCGTGCTTTCCTTCACCGGCGAGGATGCCGCCGTTTTTCTTCACAATCAGTTTTCGACCAACATTAAAGGTTTAAAGGTCGGGGAAGGGCAACACACCACGTATAACCTGCCCAACGGGCGGATGTTGGCGACGCTTTTTGTAGGGCGCGAGCCGGCGAAAGAAGAGGACAAGCCCCCGGTTTTTTTATCGGTGCTGTCTTATGATTTAGCCGAGACGATTCAAAAAAGGCTCTCAAAATACGTGTTGCGTTCTAAAGTTTCCATTGAAAACGTGAGCGACCACTTCACCGCGTTTGGCTTATGCGGCGCTAAAACCCAAGAATTAGCGGGGACTCTTGCCGGAAAATCGCTTAACTTGCACGAAGTTTATTGTCATGAGGAAGACGGGGCGAAGACCCGCGCCATTGGCTTATCAAAATCCCGCGTTTTATTTTTAGTCCCTGACGATCGCGCGCCGGCGTTTTGGAATAACGGCACAAGGCATGCCCGACCTGCCGGCAAAATGCTTTGGGAACGCGCGGCGATTTTGGACGGCATTCCCGCCATCATGCTTGCCACCTCTGAAAAACTGATCCCGCAGGAAACCAATTGGGACATTTTAGGCGGGCTTGATTTTCAAAAAGGGTGTTACCCGGGGCAGGAAATCATCGCGCGGATGCGTTACCTCGGCAAACTCAAAACGCGGCTTTTTCTTGCGCGCCTGCCGGACGGCGGTGAATCGGAGTCGATTTTTCCCGGCGCGCCGCTTTATTCGCCGATGTTTGGCGAGCAAAGTTGCGGGATGGTGGTCAACGTGGCGGCGGATGAAAATGGATATGTGATGCTGGTCGCGTTACAAACCGCCGCCCAATCGGGGGAGGTTTTTTTGGATTTAGCAAAAAACCATAGGGGCACCCTGATGGTTTTTGCGGAAAAGGCGAGAAAAGCGGATTGCGGATCAAGTCCGCAATGACGCAGCCTTTCCCACCAAAAAGTATCCGGCTTTGCCGGTGCTTTTTGGGTAACTTCAACCGGCAAAAAGTACTACTTTTTGCTGTCGAGTGTAGGGGTTTACTTTTTGCCGAACCCCTGACTTCTGATTCCTGATCTCTGAACCCCCTTGCCTTGTTTTCAAAAATCGGCTAATGTTTGCTTTATGAATTTTTCTTCAAATGAGCCCCAAGTGGCAACGATGGTCAAACCCGTGTTTTTGTCAAACGCGGGTTTGTCGTTGGTGCTTTTGTCGGGTCTTTTCCTTTTGCGCCTCGCGCGCATCTAAATTTCTTCCTTTTCTTTGCTGTACCCCATGCCTTTTACCCAAAGGCGATTATGAATTGCAACCTCCTTTTAAGGAACAACCATGAAACCAACACAATCTAAAAGCATCACCACGAAGTATCGTCGGTTTCCGACACCTGTATTAGAAGACCGCACATGGTGCAACAACACCCTCACGCGCGCGCCGATATGGTGTAGCGTGGATTTACGCGACGGCAATCAAGCCTTGATTGAGCCGATGGATACCGAGCGCAAGAAAAAGTTTTACGATCTTTTGATTAAGATGGGTTATAAGGAAATCGAGGTCGGCTTTCCGGCGGCGTCCCAAACCGATTTTGATTTTGTTCGGTATTTGATCGACCATGATTTAATTCCCGACGATGTCACGATACAGGTTTTAACGCAGGCGCGCGAACATTTGATTCGCAAAACCTTTGAGGCATTAAGCGGCGCCAAACGCGCGATTGTGCATCTTTACAATTCCACCTCTGAAGTTCAGCGGCGCGTGGTGTTTGGTATGGGTCGCCCCGGGATTTTGAATCTTGCCGTGTCGGGCGCCACGCTTTTGCGTGACATCGCGCGGGATTATCCCGACACCGATTGGATATTCGAGTATTCCCCCGAAAGTTTCACCGGCACGGAATTAGACTTTGCCGCCGAAGTGTGCAATGCGGTAATCGACGTGTGGCAACCGACGCCGGAACATAAAGTCATCATCAATTTACCGGCCACGGTAGAAATGGATTTGCCCAACGTCTACGCGGATCAAATCGAATGGATGGGGCGTCATTTAAAGCCGAGAGACAGCGTGGTTTTATCCGTGCATCCGCACAACGATCGCGGGTGCGGCATTGCGGCCACCGAGTTAGCGTTATTGGCGGGCGCGGATCGCGTTGAAGGATGTTTATTCGGAAACGGAGAGCGCACCGGCAACGTGTGTCTGGTCACGTTGGGGCTTAATTTATACACGCACGGGATTGATCCTAAGATTGATTTTTCCGAGATGAACGAAATTGTTCGCGCGGTGGAATACTGCAATCAAATTCCGGTGCATCCGCGTCATCCCTACGCGGGCGATTTGGTCTTTACGGCGTTTTCAGGATCGCATCAGGATGCCATCAAAAAAGGCATGGCGCAAAGAAAGGCTCATCTTGCCAATCAAATCGACGTGTGGGAAGTTCCTTATTTGCCGCTGGACCCGGCAGACATCGGGCGCACGTATGAGGCGGTGATTCGCATCAACAGTCAATCGGGCAAGGGGGGCGTGACGTACCTGTTAGAGCGCGACCACGGATTTATTTTGCCGCGTTTACTGCAGGTTGAGTTCAGTCAAACCATCCAAAAAATCACCGATAAGACCGGCAAAGAGTTGACCTCAAAAGAAATCTTTCACGTGTTTGATGAAGAATATTTATCTCAACCTCAAGGATTCATTGCGTACAAACATCATCGCGCCAAGACGCAGGGCGACACCGATGTAGAAACGCTCACGGCGACCTTGGTGGTGGACAAACGCGAGCAAATCATCGAGGGGCAAGGCAATGGTCCGGTGGACGCGTTTCTTCACGCCTTGCGCGAGGCTTTCGGTTTTCGTATTCACGTCCTCAATTACAACGAACACGCGACCGGCTCCGGCGAAGATGCCACGGCTGCCGCTTATGTGCAATTGCGCGTCGGTGAAGAAAATTCCCTGTTTGGCGTCGCGGTAGACCCGAACATTGTCACCGCCACATTAAAAGCGGTGATCAGTGCGGTGAATCGCGCGCTGGAAAAAGGTTGGTTGATCGGTAAAAAGTAAAACGGAAATAAAGAGGCAGAGCCTTGCAAACCGCTCGCTAACGAAGCGGTTTTGCAAGGCTTATAAGGAATAGCGGATGTTTCAAAAAATCATTTTTGTATTGGGGTTGGCGCTTTGCGCCGTCGGTGTGACGGCCACGGCGCAGGATAAAGCACTCGTTTCCGATCACGCGCAAAAGCTGATTGATGCCGCGCGCGCGCAAATCGGCGTGACGCTTTACTATAACGGCGCTTATCAAAAACTGTCTTACCCGAATGGCGATGTTCCCCAAGATCGCGGCGTGTGCACGGATGTCATCATTCGCGCGTATCGCTTGGCGTTTCACTATGATTTACAAAGTAAAGTCCACGAAGACATGAGCGCCCACTTTTCGGTTTATCCGAAAATTTGGGGGCTGACGCGACCGGACGCCAACATTGATCATCGTCGTGTTCCTAATTTGCAAAAGTTTTTTGAGCGGCACGGCGCGTCATTGCCGATTTCCAAAAACCCGAACGATTACCAACCCGGCGATATGGTGACGCAGATGATCGGCGGGAAATTGCCGCACATCGGCATCGTGTCCCAAAGAAAAAGCGCAGATCAGAAACGATACTTATTGATCCACAACATCGGCGCGGGCACCCAAGAAGAAGATGCTTTGTTTTCGCATCCGATGACCGGACATTATCGTTTGATTTTTTAGACACGTTCGGTCAGAAAAGGTTCTTTCTGCTACCTTCCCTGTTTTCTTGAGAATGGCTCTGATCTATACTGCAGGAAGTTTCAGAATAGAAACTTTTGCAAAACATTACAGGAGAAAAACAAATGTCGCAAAACCAATTACTCAAGGTTGTTTATCCCGGGACTTTTGATCCGTTCACGCGCGGGCATGAAGACGTTGTGCGCCGCGCCGCGCGCCTGTTTGACATGGTAATCGTTGCGGTGGCTGAAAGTGAGCGCAAACATCCGCTTTTCCCGTTAAGCGAGCGCGTTTTGATGGGAAAAGCCATTTTCACGGACTTGCCCAACGTGCTGGTGGTGGGTTTTAGCACCCTGCTTGCGGATTTTGTGGCGGAGTCCGGCGTTAAAGTGGTGTTGCGCGGACTTCGCGCCGCGTCTGACTTTGAGTACGAGTTTCAAATGACCGGCATGATGCGGCAATTATCCCCCAATCTTGAAACCGTTTTTCTGACTCCCTCCGACGAATACATGTTTGTTTCTTCCACCATCGTCAGAGAA
>JAIRPA010000096.1 GCA_031257235.1 Burkholderiales bacterium
AAAAGCCGTGCTGTGGGGAACGTCGATCGACAATCTTGTTTCTTGGCGAATGGTCACGCCTTCCGCCGAATGGCTGGAGGTCACGCGCATCAATCATAACTTGGGCAAAATTCACGATGTCGACGAAGCCGTTTTTGAGCTGACTTATTACGCCAACGACGGAATGTCGGTCACGCGAAAAGAAACCTTGAAGATTCCGGGCAGTGCGTTTCGTAAAAAAGGTTTAGGCAAAGATGTCACCGATAAATACTTATACGGTTTGCCCGGCATTCAAAAAGAAGGTTGCGACGGCATGATCACGTCCGCGCGGTTTGTCCTCTACAAAATGCCGCCGATACAAAAAACATTGTGCTTTGAGTTTTACGGGTTGGCGCAACACGCCACCCCCGCGATTGTGGAAATCAAACGTTATCTGGACACGAAGCCTCACGGGGTCAGATTAGCCGGTCTTGAGCACATGGATATTCGCTACGTGAACGCGGTGAAATACACGCCCAAAGCGCAAAATCGCGGACGCCCGAACATGGTATTGATCGGCGACATTGTCGGCGATACCGAAGAGACGGTGGCGCAGGTTGCCGAAGAGATGGTCAGAATCGTCAAAGCGCGCGGCGCGGAGGCGTTCATTGCCAAAACCGCCGAAGAGGGGCATCGCTTTTGGTCGGAGCGTTCCAGAACGGCAGCCATCGCGCATCACACCAACGCCTTCAAATTAAACGAGGACGTGGTGATTCCGTTGGAACGCTTGGGCGATTACACCGACGGCGTCGAGCGGATCAACATTGAGTATTCGCTGGAAAACAAAATTGAAATTTGCGATGCATTGCTGGCGTCGTTCAACGATCCCGCCTTGCCTCAAATATTCAATGATCGACCGGAGATCAAACCGCCGCAGGAAAGGCTTGCCTTAAAACTTGAAGAAGCCAAAGCCTTGGTGTTAAACGTTCGCGCGCGTTGGCAAGACTTATACCGGCGTTTGGATGAAACCTTTTTAGACTTGCAAAGTAAAAAAGACGTGGTTTCATGGAAAAACGAATTGCGCGATCCCTTAGAAACGATTTTTGAAGGCTTGATGTTTTCGCCCTTGATGGCGCATTGCAAAAACATTCAAGAACAGGTTTTGCGGGGGCGCGTGTTTGTGGCATTGCACATGCACGCGGGCGACGGCAACGTTCACACCAACATTCCGGTCAATTCAGACGATTACGCCATGTTGCAACGTGCCAATGCCGCGGTTGAACGCATCATTCGTTTGGCGGTTCGGTTAGGCGGTGTGATCTCCGGAGAACACGGCATTGGGATTACCAAGTTTGCGTTTGTTGAAGACGAGGCATTACAACCTTTTAAATTGTATAAAGAAAAGGTTGATCCTAAAAATGTCTTTAACGCCGGCAAGCTCATCAAAGACCCCAATCTTCCCGCAGGGCTCGAACGCGCGTACACGCCGAGTTTTTCTTTGATTGGTCACGAGAGTTTGATTTTAGAGCAAAGCCAAATCGGCGATATTGCGCGCGCCATCAAAAACTGTTTGCGTTGCGGCAAGTGTAAACCGGTGTGTTCCACGCATGTGCCGCGCGCCAATTTATTGTATTCGCCGCGCAACAAAATACTATCGACCTCGCTTTTGGTGGAGGCGTTTTTGTATGAAGAGCAAACACGGCGCGGTGTCTCGTTGCGGCACTTCAAAGAAGTCTATGATCTTGCGTATCACTGCACCATTTGCCACAAATGTTATAACCCGTGTCCGGTGGATATTGATTTTGGCGACGTGTCGATGGCGATGCGTAATTTCCTGCGCGTCCAGAAGAAAAAACCGTTTAATCCGGGCGCGGCATTAGGATTGGCTTTTTTGAATCTGAAAAAACCGTGGGCGGTTCGCGGGTTTAAAGCCACGGTGGTGGACTGCGGTTATCGTCTCCAGCGCTTGGCAAACGGCATCGGCAGAAAACTCAAATTAACGCAGGCACAAGTCAAACGCCCGCCGGCTACCGTCGGGATGCCTTCCGTTAAATCGGAAATCATTCATTTCATCAATAAACCGATGCCGTCGGACATTCCTTTAGGAACGATGCGCCGTCGCTTGAATATCGAAGACAGCACGATTATCCCGATTTTGCGTGATCCGGAGAAAACAACCCACGAGAGTGAAGCCGTGTTTTATTTTCCGGGATGCGGTTCGGAAAGATTGTTTTCTCAAACTTCGCTTGCCACACAGGCGATGCTCTACGATTTAGGGGTTCAATGCGTGCTGCCGCCGGGGTATTTGTGTTGCGGCTATCCGCAGAAAGTTGCGGGGGCAGGGGACATCGGCGAAGCGATGGTGATGCGCAACCGTGTGCTTTTTCATCGGATGGCCAATACTTTAAATTATTTAGATATTAAAACCGTATTGGTTTCGTGCGGGACATGTCTGCATGAGCTGGCGCATTATAAGTTTGATCAGATATTTCCGGGCTGTCGTTTGTTGGACATCCATGAGTATTTAATGGAAAAAGGCGTTACTTTACAAAACGCCGACCACACGCGCTATTTGTATCATAGTCCGTGTCATTCACCGATGAAAACCTATGATCCGCTTCTTGTGGCGCGAAGTCTGCTCGGCAACGGAGTGAAGTTAAACGATCGTTGTTGCGGTGAATCGGGAACGCTTTCGGTCTCGCGTCCTGATGTGTCCACGCAGGTCAGATTCAGAAAAGAAGAAGAGTTAAGGTTAGATGCGGCGGCGTTGCGCGGCGCGGACATCAACGCGCCGGTGAAAGTGTTGACCTCGTGTCCGTCGTGCCTGCAAGGCTTGGCGCGGTTTAATCGGGATGCACAAACCCGCGCCGATTACATCGTGGTGGAATTGGCACGTAAGAAGTTTGGTGAGAAATGGATGGATGCGTTCATCACCCGCGTCAATCATGACGGGATTGAAAAGGTGTTATTGTAAAAGTTCGCCAAAAAGTAGTACTTTTTGGCGATTGAAGTTAGCAAAAAAGGACAGGCAGAGCCTGATCCTTTTTTGTGTCGGGGACGCCGCCCTCGGCGTCCCGAAAAGCGCAAACCCCCGACTGCTTTGCAGTCACCCCCTTTCATAAAGGGGGCTTTTTTATACGGCAAAAAGTAGTACTTTTTGGCGGAACAAATTTTCGGGACGCCGAGGGCGGCGTCCCCTTGACTGATCCCTTACCTCTGATTCCTGAAACGAATACAGAAATACTATATGGCAACCTCCAAAACATCAAAAACCAAAGTCTTAACCAAGCCTCTTTATTGGGACGAGGCGTGTCGTTTTTTATCCAAGCGCGACCCCACGTTGCGGCGCATCATCAAAACGCACGCCGGTTTACATTTGACGCGCAGAAACGATGCCTTCACCACCTTAGCCCGCGCGATTGTGGGGCAACAAATCTCCGTTAAAGCGGCGGATGCCGTATGGCGTCGCTTCACGGCGGCGTTAAATCTTGCCGTGACTTCGCGCCGTCCTTTCCCGCGCATCGACCCTCAATGCCTTGTGGATTGCGACGAGGAAACGCTAAGAGCCGCGGGATTGTCTCAACGAAAAACCGTTTATGTCCGCGACCTTGCGCGTCACTTTTCCGAAGGACTTTTAAAACCCCGCGCGTGGAAATCGCTTTCCGATGAAGACTTGATTGCCGCCTTAACCCGCGTTAAAGGCATCGGGCGTTGGACTGCCGAAATGTTTTTGATTTTTCACGAGTGTCGACCGGATGTTTTCCCGATTGCGGATTTGGGCTTACAAAAAGCCATACGCCTTGCCTACCGATTAGGTGACGACGCCTCCACGGAAGCGATGATCGTTTTGTCGGAACGTTGGCAACCTTACCGCAGTGTGGCGACTTGGTATTTATGGCGGTCGCTGGATCCTGTTCCGGTGGAGTATTAAAGGAACTCGCCCAAAAGTAAACCATTCGCCCAAAAGTAAACCCCTACTTTTGGGCGGTGTGAATTTCCAAAAAATCACAGGGGAACCCTGATGATTGTTTGTGTAGGGGACGCCGCCCTCGGCGTCCCGACAAGCGCAAACCCCCGACTGCTTTGCAGTCACCCCCATTCATAAAGGGGGCATTTTTATTCGGCAAAAAGTGAAAACCTACACTCGCGGGTTCGGCAAAAAGTAAAACCCTACTTTTTGCCGGTAGGAATTACCAAAAAATCGCGGGGGGACCCCGACGATTTTTTGTACGAAAGGCGATAAAACCGGATTGCGGGTCGAGACCGCTTGTGACGCCGCCTTGCGGCGGCGGACGCGCAAAGCGCGTCCGTTGTAGGGGCGAACTATGTTCGCCCGCCCTTGCCTTTCCTACAAAAAAGGATCAGGCTTTGCCTGTCCTTTTTTGCTAATACACACCGCCCAAAAGTAGGGGTTTACTTTTGGGCGAACCTCCTGACCCCTGAGTTACCTCAAAAATCCCGCAATCTCCTCGGCAACGGCGTAGCCGTTTTTGATGCAGTCCGAAAACGCGATGCCGCCGCGCCAATTCGCGCAAAAGAAAATGCCCGGATGCGATTTTTTCACGGCTTCCACCCGTGCCACGCGATCCAAATGCCCGAAAGTGTATTGCGGAATCGCGCGCGGATGCCGTGAAATGCGCGTCCATAAAGGCGGCGTTTTGATGCCCAGCAAAGCGCGTAAATCGTCGCTTTCCATCGTTTTTAAATCATCGTCGCTTTTGCCGGGCAACTCAGGATGACGCATGCCGCCGACAAAGGTGGTTAAAACGGCGTGGTCGGCGTCCGCGCGATAAGGAAACATCGCGCTGGAGAAAAGCGTGCCCAAGGTAGCGGTATGTTCAACCTTGGGGATCAAATACCCAAAGCCGTCTAAGGGATGCGGGATGGTCTCGCGCCGCCACGCGGAGACCAGAATGGAGACCGGCGCGTAGGTAATCGCGTTTAACGCGGAAACCGCTTCATTCGAGGCAAAGGGTTGCAACAAAGCCGCCGCCGCTTCGGTGGGCGTGGCAATGGCGACCACGTCAAAGGTCTCGTCCAAAGATTCGCCCGCGCGCGTGGCGGTGGCGCACCAAGAACCGTTTTCCTGACGGGCAACGGCATGGACCGTCACGCCGGTTTTGACGTCGGCAAGCGCTTTTGTGAGGGTGTCGGTGAGGGTTTGCATCCCGTCTTTAAACGCAAAACTTTTCGCGTTGTTTTTCGATTTTTCGGCGCGACGCTTGCGTTCACGCGCGCCTAAAATCAACCCGCGAATCAAGCCGCCGTAACGTTGTTCCAAAGCAAAAAGTTTGGGGAACGCCGCCTGCACCGATAAGGTTTCGGGATCGCCCGCAAAAATGCCGGAGACAAAGGGCTCAATGGCGTAATCCAAAAATTCCGTACCTAAGCGACGGCGCACAAACCCCGCCACGCTTTCATCGACCTCCGGCGAAGAGCGCGGAATAAAAGGCTCACGCATCAGCCCCAATTTGGTGGAAAGCGAAAACAAAGGGGTGGAGAAAAACGCGCCGCCGGACATCGGCAACGGATGCAATTGTTTGTTTTTCACGATGAATCGGCGATCGGCGATTTTATTGGCGTTGACGCGCAATTCCGTGATTTTTAAGTCGGCTAAAAGATCGCCGATGGCAGGCGAGGTATCCATGCCGCTGTTGGGACCCGATTCCCACAAGATGCCGTCTTGGCGACCGGAGCCGACGGCGCCGCCGGTGCGGTTTTCTTTCTCCCAGACGGAAACCGTCAATCCGGCTTTTTGTAAGCGATACGCCAGCGTTAAGCCGGAAAGCCCCGCGCCGATGACCAAACATTTTTTAGCGGTGGATGAGGTGGTTGAATTTGTCATTTGTATTCTCCTAAAAAGAGTGTCGAAAAAAAGAAAACCTACTTTTTTTCCATGAGGGGCGGGGAGGGGTTATTCGGCTGATCGTAAATGCCGGACTTTGCCTGAACATAAGAAATGGCCACGCTTAATTGCCGGTAAGCCTCGGTTTGCGCGTCCATCTTAGAGAGCAAAATTCGCCAATAGTGGAGGGTTTTTGCGTAGTCTTCGACTTCATACGCGGCACTGCCCGCCATTTCAAGTGCCACCGGAAAATCCGGCGCAATGGATAGGGCTTTGTGTACCAGCTCTTCGGGGCGACCGCGCAACACGCCGCCTTGGGTCATGCCGATAGCCTCGGCGAGCTCGCACAAAATGGCGGGGTCGGAACGAACCTTGTCCGAGGCGTTCATCGCGCGCTCCAACGCCACGGCGGCTTCTTGGTAGCGGTTGGCGTTCATTTCAGACCGCGCGAGCAAAATCCACGCGCGGGCATCATCGGGATGTTTTTCAAGATACGCGCTCATCGAGGGCATCATTTCATCGTCAAACACGGAAAGACTCAACGAGTTTGCCGTTAATTGCAAAGTTTGGATGTTACCCAAGTAACCGTAAATACCCAGCGCGATGACCGGAATCACGCCCAAAACCGCAAAGCCGACGCCGCGCACCGGTGGGGATAATTCCGTGGTGTAAAACTGTGCGTCGGAGGGATGAATTTCAGCCATCAAACGACGACTCAAATCGGTTTTGGCTTGGGTGTATTCGGTGTCGGAGATTTCGCCGGCTCTTTTGGCGAGGTTCAAACGCTCCATTTCGTCGCGGTAAATGGCAAGGTTGGCGTCTCTGCGATCCACCACCGACCAAATATCGGGCGCGGAGAAAAGACGGGGACCTACCAACACAACGACCAACAGCATCATCAAAATGATAACGCCGATAAAAAGGTAAATCGCCATTGACTCCATCGTGAGGGCACAAGGTATTGTTGGAATGCTATTGTAAACCATTCGGCAAAAAGTAAACCCCTACTTTTTGCCGGTAAGGATCACCAAAAAATCGCGGGGGGACCCCGACGATTTTTTGTAGGAAAGGCGGAAAAACCGGATTGCGGGCAGACCTGCCGTAGGCAGGCAGACCCGCAATCCGGTTTTTGTTTTTTCGGGCGAGGCAAGCCTCGCTCCTACGACTAATCCCTGAAACCCTGATCAGGGTTTCTCCGCTTTCTTTCGTGTGGGTTGGTGTTTGGCGGCGTGTCTTGCCGTTTTTTTAGGGGTTTTCTTCAACGCTTTTGCCCGCTTTTTTTCTTCCGAAAACTCCGCTTCCAATTGAGGCAACAAAACCTCTTCCGGTTTATCGGGCGCGTTCTCTGCGGTGACTTTCTTTCGGATCAAAAGCGCCGGCACGGGCGAGGTTTTGGTTTGGGTGCGGCGCATGTCCAACAAACGCGCGTAAACCGACGAAATCAAAAAGGGTTCGGCGGCGGATTCTTTTTTCTTTTTAGGTAAAGGCTGATCGGGGTTTTTGGCGTAACGCGCGGCGCGGTCACGATCCTCGGTCTCTTTGGAGCGACGCGGCTCTTCTTTGCTCACGCGCTCCGATTTTTCACGACGCGCCGGCTTATCCGCGCTTGCCCCTTCGGGAATGTCTAAGGTCAAGCGCGGAATTTTTTGCCGAATCAGTTTTTCGATGGCGGTTAAATGCTCTTCATCCGCAGGCGTGACCAGCGTGATGGCAATGCCTTTTGCGCCCGCGCGACCGGTGCGCCCGATGCGATGAACGTAATCTTCAGGCGAGGTGGGGATATCGTAGTTGATCACGATGGGCAATTCTTCAATGTCCAAGCCGCGCGCCGCCACGTCGGTGGCCACCAAAATCTGCGTCTTGCCGGACTTAAAGTTGGCCAGCGTTTCGATTCTTGCCGCCTGTGTTTTGTCGCCATGAATGGCGTCGGCGACAATCCCGCTTTTTTTGAGCGTTCGACACAATTGGGACGCCATTTGCCGTGTTCGGACAAAACACAATGCCTGCCACAAATTGCGTTCGGCGATGATGGCTTCCAACGCCGCGCGTTTTTTTCCGGTCTCGCAAAAACAGACGTTTTGTTGGACGGTTTCGGCGGCGGTATTTTGACGCGCGACCTCCACCACCACCGGCTGATGCAACATGTCCCCCGCGAGTTTTTTGATCTCGTTGGAAAACGTCGCCGAAAAAAGCAGGCTCTGCCGCTTTTGCGGTAACAGTTTCAAAATTTTGCGAATGTCGGGAATAAAACCCATGTCCAACATGCGGTCGGCTTCGTCCAAGACAAAAAATTCAACCTGATTTAAGGCGACGGTTTTTTGTTCGATGTGATCCAAGAGTCTCCCCGGTGTGGCCACCAAAACCTCGACGCCGGACAACAAGGTCGGCGTTTGTTGCTTGATGTTGACGCCGCCAAAAACAACGGTTGAGCGTAACTTCGTGTATTTTGCATACGCCTTGATGGAGGTTTCGTTTTGAATCGCCAATTCGCGCGTCGGCGCCAAAATCAATGCCCGCACGGGATGGCGCGCGGGCGAAGGGCTTGAATTCGCGTGCGTCATCAATTTTTGCAGGATCGGCAACGCAAACCCCGCGGTTTTTCCGGTGCCGGTCTGCGCGCTGCCCATGACATCGCCTCCTTTGAGAACCACCGGAATGGCTTGCGTTTGAATCGGGGTGGGCGTGGTGTAGCCGATCTCGGAAACGGCTTTAACCAGCTCCGAACATAAACCTAAATCGGCAAAAGACAGGATTTTCAAATGAGTTCTCCAAAACAATAAATAAGTTGACTTTTTTGAGATGCGGCAATGGTACTCGAAAACAGAGGTCAGATGTCAGAGGTCAGGAATCAGAAACGCCGTTCACGCAAAAAAGGATCAGGCTTTGCCCGTACTTTTTTGGAAATTTGTTCCGGCAAAAAGTACCACTTTTTGTCGTCGAGTGTAGGGGTTTACTTTTGGGCGAATAAAAAAGCCCCCTTTATAAAAGGGGGTGGCAGCGAAAGTCGGGGGTTTGCGTTTTTCGGGACGCCGAGGGCGGCGTCCCCTACACAAAAAAGGATCAGGGTCTCCCTGTCCTTTTTTGCTGATTCCAACCGGCAAAAAGTACTACTTTTTGACGAATCCCTTAAAATGCCCCCTATTGAGTCTTCCACGAAAAGCGAAGGAGCAACAACATGGATACCCCAACAATCAGGCTCACGCAGTTCTCCCACGGCGGCGGGTGCGGTTGCAAAATTTCTCCGGCGATCTTGCAGGAACTCTTGGCGAAGATGCCGCAAGGCATCGTGCCGCCCAACCTTTTGATCGGCACGGAAACCGGAGACGACGCCGCCGTGTATCGCTTGAACGATTCGCAGGCTTTAGTCGCCACCACCGACTTTTTCATGCCGATTGTCGATGATCCTTACGATTTCGGCGCGATTGCCGCCACCAATGCGTTATCGGACGTTTACGCGATGGGCGGCACGCCGATATTGGCTTTGGCTTTGGTCGGGATGCCGATACAACAATTGCCGCTTCCGGTGATCGGGCGCGTGTTGGAAGGAGGGTCCATGGTTTGCAAAAAAGCGGGCATCCCTGTCGCCGGCGGGCATTCCATCGACAGCGTCGAGCCGATTTACGGATTGGTGGCATTAGGCTTGGTTCATCCTCAACGCGTCAAAAGCAATAAAGCGGCACGGCAAGGCGACGTGTTGATTTTGGGGAAACCCTTGGGCATCGGCATTTTGAGCGCGGCGGAAAAAAGCGGCAAACTTGAAAGAGCCGATTATCAAACGATGATTGAGATCACCACGCAATTAAACCGCGTCGGACAATCCTTGGGCGAGTGTGACGAGGTTCACGCCATGACCGATGTCACGGGCTTCGGGCTACTGGGGCATTTGATGGAAATGTGCGTGGGGTCCAACACGCAGGCAAGCCTTTCATGGGCGGCGTTGCCGCTTATTGCGGCGGCTCAAAAACTCGCACAAGCCGGGGTGAAAACGGGCGCTTCGGCGCGGAATTGGGCGGCGTATGGGGACCATGTGTCTCTTCACAACCTTGACGCGTGGCAACAACACCTTTTGACCGACCCGCAAACCAGCGGCGGATTATTAGTCTCTTGCGCGCCGGCATCGGTGGACAACATTCTAAAACGGTTTCACGAAGAAGGTTTTCGTCAAGCCGCCATCATCGGCACCATGCAATCGTGGACATCCGGTGCCAGAATCATCGTGAATTGAGTAAAATGCTCTTTTCACGGTGATCGTTGTCAAACCATGATAAGTCATCATTTTTGATCACTATTAGATTTTCCCCCTTGATTTTTTTACCCTAACGAAAGGAACCCAAATGAGCGATTTTATGAAAGCGATGAATTTCCGTCACGCCTGCAAATTATTTGACGAAAAGAAAAAAATCCCCGTGCCGGTGTTTGATGAAATTTTGGAAGCGGGGCGGTTATCTCCGTCTTCTTTCGGCACCGAGCCTTGGCACTTTTTGGTGATTACCTCCAACGAGGTCAAAGCCGCGTTGCGTCCGGCGTGTTGGAATCAACCGCAGATCACCACGTGTTCGCACTTTGTGATGTTGTTGGTCAGAAAGCCGCAAGACTTTGAGTTTGGCAGCGCGTTTTTGAACGAAACGTTTACCCGCCGCGCCAACACGCCCGATAAATTAAGCGCGATTTGCGGCGCGTTCGATAATTTCATTCGCAGTGATTTAAAACCCGATGTGTTGAATTGGGCAAAAATGCAAACCTACATCGCCGGCGGCAACATGATGACCGCCGCGGCGTTTTTGGGCGTGGATACCTGCGCGATTGAAGGGTTTAATTTCAACGCCTTGACCGACGCGCTTGCGCGAGCCGTGCCGTCTGTGGATTTAACGCGGTATGAAATCGCGTGGAACATCGCGTTTGGTTACCGCGTCAACGAGCAACAACCGCGTTATCGCTTCCCGCGCGAAAAAGTGACGACGTTTATATAGGGAAACGCCCAAAAGTAAAAACTATTCGGCAGAAAGTAAACCCCTACTTTCTGCCGGTGTGAGTTTGCAAAAAAGTACGGGCAAAGCCCGATACTTTTTTGTATAAACGGCGGAAAAAGCGGATTGCGGGTCGAGACCGCTTGTGACGCAGCCGCTGGCTGCGTGCGGGCGAGGCAAGCCTCGCCCCTACTGATCCCTGACCTCTGATACCTGAATCACTTTTTGCCGAACTCCTTCAATATCTCATGAAAAAGTTGCAAACGCTTGGGGTGGATTTTTCCTTCGTTCATGGCGGCTTGCACCGCGCAATCGGGTTCGTTTAAATGTCGGCAATCCCGAAAGCGGCACGCCCCCGCAAAGGGCGCGATGTCCACAAACGCGCGGGTCAGTGCTTCAGACGACAAATGCGCCAGCCCAAACATCTTCATGCCGGGAATGTCGATGATTGATCCTGATCCGCTTTTTTCCAGCGGATAAAGCGTGGCGGCGCTGGTGGTGTGCCGCCCTCCGTCTAACACTTCCGAGACTTCTTGCGTGGGCGCGTGGGCGTCGGGAATCAGCGCGTTGATGATGGTTGACTTTCCCATGCCGGATTGCCCGATCAACACCGATTGCTCATCGCGTGCGAAAGGTAAAAGCGCGTCAGCGTTGTGAAGGGCGGCGAGTTTGACTATCGTCGCGCCTAAATTTTGATAAGGACACATTCTTTCGACAAGCGCGTCAAAGCCGGGCAAATCCATTTTGTTGACGGCAATCACGCATCGGCACGAAGTGGCCAGTGCGGCGATGATCCACCGATTCAACAACATTTCATCCACGGCAATATCGGGCGCGACCACGATGATGATCTGCGTCACGTTGGCGGCAATCAGTTTCTGACGTACCGCGTCCGAGCGATAAAAAAGATTGTGTCTTGGATGAATGGACAATATCGCCGCCTCTTTTTGAGCGTCGATGGCCAACGCCACCCGATCGCCACACACCGGCGTTAATGTTCGCCCTTTGATCGGGACGATCACCCGATTTCCGTGAATGTCGTCAAGAGCAACGGTGAATCGTCGCCGCCGCGTTTCCACCACCACGCCGTCGACGGCGTGGTCGGCGACGGGGGAGGGCAAAGGCGGCGAACGTGTCATGGTGTGGCGGGATTAAGACTACTCAAATGCGCGATGCGCAGGGGCGCGGAAGGATGAGAATCATAAAACATGGAATATAAGGCATCGGGTGTGACGGTGGCGGCGTTGTCTTCGTACAAACAGACCAACGCGCGAATCAGCGCGTCTTTGGACGTTTGCGACGCGCCATAGTGGTCGGCTTCAAATTCGTGACGCCGCGAATACCACGAAGCAATCGGCGTTAAAAAGAAAGAGAACACCGGTAACGCCAACATGAACAACACCAACGCGGTCGCCGGTCGCGTCATGGCAGAATCGGTCTCGTCGGGAGAAAACCCCAAGCCCTCATAAAACCAAGGCGCGTTCATCAAAGCCGCCAACAACGCAAAAACGATCAGCGAACCGATGGCAGAAAAAATCATTCTTTTTTTGATGTGATTATTTTTAAAATGCCCTAACTCATGCGCCAACACCGCTAAGAGTTCATCTTGCTTTAAGCGATTCAACAAGGTATCGAAAAAAACGATTCGTTTGGCGTTGCCCAAGCCCGTGAAGTAGGCGTTTCCGTGGCTGGTTCTTTTACTGCCGTCCATCACAAATAAGCCGTTCGACGTAAAACCACAACGCGAAAGCAAGGCAAGAATCGCGCTTTTGGTTTCGCTTTCGGGCATCGGCGTGAATTTGTTGAAGATCGGCGCGATGATTGTCGGATAAATCACCAACATCACCCACTGGAAAAGCATCATGGATGCCCACGCCCACAACCACCAATAACGCCCCGCCTCATTGACCAGCCACAGCAAAAGCATCAAAAGCGGTACGCCGATCACCAGCCCCACCGCCAAGGCTTTGAAGGAATCCAGCACCCATAAACCTCGCGTGGTTTTGTTAAAACCAAAACGCGCTTCGATCGAAAACGTT